>CAZOYJ010000119.1:0-10825 GCA_964583905.1 uncultured Roseivirgaceae bacterium | reverse complement strand
CTGTTACGCATTGGGAATGGATAAAGATATAAATTTTATATCTCGGTCAGGACTTCTATATTGTATTCACCAGATCTATTTTAAGATGAAGCAATGTTCACCCCGAAGAAAATTTATCAGGCAACTTTCCCTAAGTTCGCTTGCCGCATTCTCGCTGCCCGCACTGGCATCCGGTACACGTTCTCCATTACCCGAATTTCCTGAAGTGGGTGATGAACGTTACTGGGAATTGGTAAAAAAGCAATTTGCAGTACCGGATAACCTCATCATGATGAACGCGGCCAATCTTTGCCCGGCACCCTACGTAATAAACGAGCGGGTAATTGAATTCACGCAAGGGCTTGGCAAGGATGTTTCCTTTCAATACCGCGCTGTCTTTAACGAGTTGCGGAAGAAATCTATTTCAATGCTCGCTGATTTTGTTGGCGCTGACCCGGAGGAAATTGGAATTACCCGCAATACCAGTGAAGCCAACTGTATGGTTGTACAAGGCCTTGATTTCAACAAAGGCGATGAAATCATTATCTGGGACGAAAACCACCCTTCCAATGAAGCAGTCTGGATGAGCCGGGCGAAGCGTTTTGGCTATACGGTTAAGAAAGTTTCAGTGCCACCTTTGCCTTCTTCAGCCCAGGATTTGATGGATCCATTCGTAAAAGCGATTACACCCAAAACCAGGCTTATTGCCTTCTCGCACATCTCTAACCTGAGTGGTATTGCCTTACCGGTAAAGGAGATCTGCCAGTTGGCCAATGCCAGGAACATCATGACCCTGGTAGATGGTGCCCAGGCACTCGGTTTTTTGGAATTGAACCTGCATGATCTGGGCTGTACGTTTTATACCGCCAGTA
Source organism: uncultured Roseivirgaceae bacterium (assembly GCA_964583905.1). GTDB lineage: Bacteria > Bacteroidota > Bacteroidia > Cytophagales > Cyclobacteriaceae > UBA2336. Next base: position 9,974 of record CAZOYJ010000119.1, on the reverse strand, counting down.
CCCACAAGTGGCTGATGGGCCCTTTTGAAAATGGGCTATTGTATGTTCGCAGGGAGTACTTCAATCGGCTGTGGCCGAATATTATCGGAGGTGGGTGGAAAGAATCAAAGACGGTGGACGAAAATCTCTGTGTACTGGGGCAACGTAACGAAGCATCAACAGCCGCTTTACCGGAGATTATTCGGTTTCACCATACCATCGGAAAGAAAAATATAGAGCAGCGCGTAGTGAACCTGAACACTTACCTCAAAGCGCAAATCAAAACCCGTATTCCTATCGCTGAATTCATTACCCCCTCAACCCCTGAATGGAGTGGGGGTATCGTTATTTTTAACTTGCCGGGAAAGGAGCCGAAGGAGATTACCGATAAACTTTATCATGATTTTGGCATTGCAGCGGCACCGGCAGGAGGTATCCGGTTCTCACCGCATATTTATAATACCCAAAAAGATATGGATAGGGTTGTGGAAGCAGTTGCTTCCCTATAACGTACTTTTTTGCATTAACCGGTAACCAGCAACTGTAAAAACCTGCGAGTGGTGTGGAGAAGTTTATGCGGTGGGGCGTAATCTCCACAATCTGTGAATTTACGAAGTTGTTTATCTGTAAAAGCAGTGGAATTCATACACTTTTGCTGCTTTCCAAAAACTGGCATACTAATTAACCTTCAGGTGGCTGGTAATCCAATTAAAAATAAACCTATGAAAAAGAGCTTAAATAGTATCGCACTGGCCCTTGTACTTATTGTGGTACAGGCTTGCGGACCAAAATCAGAAAAGGCCGATGAAGAGACGGCTGTTAAAAGTCCAGCACCAACAGCAACTGTTGAATTGACCACTGCGGAGAAGAGGGCCAGGCTTGATAAAGATATAGCCCTATGGGAAGAGAAGCGTAGGGTGTCGCTTGAGGAACTGGCAAAACTATCGCCAACCTACACAGATGCCAAAGGCAAAATTGTATTCAATAAAGCAGAGGTAGAGCCTACGTTTATTGGCGGCAGAAATGCCTTGGTAAAATACCTTGAAGATAACCTGGTGTATCCGCAAGATGCTAAAGAAAGAGGATTGGAAGGCGCGGTATTTGTTGATTTCATAGTAAGTGCCGATGGAGTTGTGCGGGAAGTAGTTGCTACCGATGCAACCAGCGGAGAAGTGGATCAGAGTTTTCGGAGTGAAGCGGTCAGGGTGGTAAGTTCCATGCCTAAGTGGACACCGGGACGCCAGCACGGAAAACCGGTTGACGTAAAATACAGTTTGCCCATTACTTTTCAGACCAATTAAGGTCAATAAAAACCCTCTTAAGAAACGCGACTAACCTCGCGTTTTTTTTATGTTGATAAGCTATTCTTCCATTTGGCCACTACTGCCATTAATTATTAAAGTGATACAAAAAGATAATACTGGCCGTAAATGCCGGCTTAGGATTATCTTTGATTTCAAGGGTCACTCTCATCTCCGTCTTGGCAATGCCACGCAGGTTGGTCAGCGCCTGAAGTACAACCCTTAACCGCACTTCTTGATTAACCAGTACCGGTTGATTGAACTTCAGGTTTTCAATTCCATAATTCACCAGCATAGTATAGTTGTTTACCTGGGCGATTTGCTCCCACAGGTATGGAATGAGGGATAAAGTAAGGTAACCGTGTGCGATCGTAGTCTTAAACTGGCTTTCGGTTTTTGCCCGTTCAGGGTCAATATGAATCCATTGGTGGTCAAGGGTGGCATTGGCAAACAGGTTGATTTGTTCCTGGGTTATTTTCAGCCATTCGGAAACGCCAAGTTCCTGACCGATGTGTTGCTCAAATTCCGCAAAGCTGTTGATGACGAGTTTAGGCATGGATAAAAATATAAATTTTTTGTTTGAACACCATTACTGTACAGACTTGAACAGACCATTGTACAAATCCGGATAGGCACACGAAACAGAATTTCGCCAAGCTATTCGTAACCAATGTGTTATAAAACCGGAAGCATAATTGCAGCTAACCGGCTAAATTGGTACTCCATGCGCACTTTCATTGCCTTTGCACTTTGGTTCATCCTGCTCGTTTTATGCTGGCCGCTGGCTATTCTGATGATTTTCCTGTTTCCACTTTTTTGGTTGATCCTGCTTCCGTTTAAGATCATCGGACTATCTATTGATTTACTTTTTAAAGTAGTAGGCTCCATCTTGTTATTCCCTTTCAAGGTTCTGGGTGTGCGCTGATGGTTATTTCTTAACGATTGGCAGTCGTACAGCAGAAGGGTACTTTTTAGAATGATGGATGGTATTGGTGGCAACAACACCTTCAACCTCATCATAATTATTTCCTCCGGTATTTAAGTTCCTTTCAAATCGCGGGAAGTTACTGCTGGACACCTCAATCCGGATGCGATGCCCCGCTGCAAAGTAATTGCTGGTCGACATGGGCGTCATCTTCACCCTGTACACATTACCTTTTTCCATAAAAACTTCATTGTTATAACCTTCACGGTAACGAACCCTTTGAATGGTTTCATCCAGGTTGTACGCCTTGCCATCTGGGCCAACATCAATCAACTTAATGGTAAGGTCTGTATCCTTTACATCGGAAGCGAGATAAAGTGTAGCTTCAATAAAACCGCTTACTTCAATGCCTTCTTTCAAGGGTTCAGATGTGTAGACTAAGATGTCATCCCTCAATTCCATTTCAGACTGATCAAAAGATCCGCCTGTTACGGCATTGCCGGTGCAACATACATTCCCGCCATAGGAGGGTACCGGGTTGGCCGGATCGTATTTGAAGGTATCCGGTTTGTCGGTGGCCGGAACTTTGGTCACTAATTTTCCATCCCCATTTCTGGTGTTGGCTTTCCCTTCACTCGCCAGGAAAAAATCCGTCATTACCGCCTGGGCCGGTGGCCAGGTTTCGGAAGTTTGCCATTGGTTGCTGCCCATAGTGAAGTATTGAACGCGTGGAGTTTTTTGCTTGAAATCATTTTGCTGGCCTTTCAGCAGCATGTCAAACCAGCCCCAGGTTAGTTCATCGTAATTCAGGCGGGCATCGCCCATGCTTCGCTCACCAACAATCGTATTTTCGGTAGCACGCTTAAACGAACAATGCAGGGTGGGCGCAATCACCAGGTATTGGTTGTCGGCAATCTCCTTGCTTTTTACATTTTTTCGAACGTGGTTAAACAAGGCCAAATTCGGACTGCTGGATACATCATACCACGATACAAACCAGAAGGCTGGAACATTAAGTGGCATGTTGTCGTGGTAAAGTCCACCCTGATACCAGGCCGGATCATTCGGTTTGCGAACAATCATCTGTTCGTAAATGCCCTTTTGCCCATTCACATTTTTAATAATGTCTTGCACGGGTAGGTGACGAAGGCCTTGGGACCAATCTACCCGTGGCATTTCAGTTGCCAGGTCGTAGAAGCGCTGCACCCTAATAAGATCTTCCTGGGGTATGTCTTTCGGAAAGGTGGGACGAAATTTATCGTTTTGTGTTCCATACAACCAAGCCGTAAATAACATTTGCTGCACCCCGCCTCTATACCAATTGCCTTGTTCAAAATATTCACCCACCTGGCCAACCCCGGCACCATAGCCCTGGGCCACCATGGCGGCTAGCGCTGGGTGGTTGAGTGATGCAACAGCCATTTGCCATTCAGCCGTTGACGAACAGCCGATCACCCCGATCTTCCCGTTCGACCAGGACTGTTTTGACATCCATTCAAAGGCATCGTAACCATCGGTTGTGGGCGCGCCCAGGATATCCCATTCGCCCTCAGAGAAAAATCTTCCCCGCTCATTTTGAACAACATAAGCATACCCACGTTCAACAGCTTCGTAGGCTGCTTCTAACGCACGCGTCCGCAATTGGCCGTCAACCCAGGTGTTAAAGTTGTAAGGTGTGCGTGAAAAAACAATCGGCACTTGGTCATCACCCTTGGGCCTGTAAATGTCGGTAGCTAACCGAACACCATCGCGCATGGGCATCATTACCTTTTGGTCGATGATAGCGATGGCTTCGAGTTTCTTTAAAATGTCCGTTGGCTGCTGCGAAAACCCGGAAAGGGATATCGCTGTGAACAGGAGTGGTGCGAAATACTTTTTCATAGGTGTAGGTTGTTGTAATTTCCCGGATAATATAGTATTTCATCCGGCAACACCCTACACTTTTTAATAGATACAGATCAGGAATTTTCAAAAAGTTCTGAGGCACAAAGAAGTTTTGAAAAGGCTTAAAATGGCCTGCTACTTACTGCTTGCTTTTAATATTTTGGCAAGGTATTATCAATCTCATCCACCCAAGCCAGTACGCCACCTTTCAGGTTATACAGGTTGCTGAATCCGAATTTACGCTCCAATGTTTCAATGGCTTTTGCACTGCGTGCCCCGCTGCGGCAATGAATGACAACTTTTTTATCTGAACGTATTTTATCAATGGCCTCTTCAACGGTTTTCAATGGCACAAGTTCTCCACCCAGGTTTACGATTTCATATTCATACGTTTCCCGAACATCAATCAACTGGTAATCGGCACCCTTGTCAATGAGTTGCTTGAGTTCATGAACACTGATTTCCTTTACTTTAGCAAGGCCGTTTTCATTTTCATTAAGTCCGCAAAATTCTTCGTAATCAACCAAACCTTTCATTACGGGATTTGTTCCGGTAAGCGGATTGCCGGGGTCTTTAGATAGCTTGAATACACGCGTTTCAAAGGTAAGGGCATCAAACAGAAACAGTCTGCCTGAAAGCGGTTCGCCAATTCCGGTTATCACCTTTATTACTTCATTCGCCTGCAGGCTTCCAATAATTCCGGGAAGCACACCGATTACACCACCTTCGGCACAGCTTGGAACAAGACCGGGCGGGGGTGGTGTGGGAAACAAATCGCGATAGTTAGGCCCGGTTACACCGTCTGCACCGGTATAGTTAAACACCGAGACCTGTCCTTCAAACCGAAAAATGGAAGCATATACGTTGGGTTTACCCAGTAAGACGCAGGCATCATTCACCAGGTACCGGGTAGGAAAATTGTCTGTACCATCGGCAACAACATCGTAGTCCTTAATAATCTCCAGTGCATTTTCTGATGTAAGCTTTGTATCGTGGAGGTTGAAGGTAATGTAGGGGTTTAACTTCTCCAGTCGTTTCTTTGCCGCTTTCACTTTAGGTTCTCCTACATCATCAGTAGAAAATAATACCTGCCGTTGAAGATTAGTTTCATCCACCACATCAAAATCGAGTATACCGATAGTGCCTACACCTGCCGCTGCGAGGTAAAGGAGGAGCGGACTTCCTAGTCCCCCCGTGCCCACCACAATGACTTTAGCGTTTTTCAATTTGCGCTGGCCATCAATATTGAACTCGGGAATAATTAAATGGCGGCTGTAGCGCTCGAGTTCTTTTTTACTGAATGTGATCGTGTCCATACTTTTTACTTTACTGACGAATGATTATTCATTTATACCTCCAGCAATGGCAGGAATAATACTGACAACGGAATCGGCTTCTACCGAAGTTTGTTCGTTGTTCAATTCGCGAATGTCTTTTTCGCCAACGTAGATCCTGATAAACCTCCTCAGTTTTCCCTGGTCATCAAAAAGATGTTCTTTCAGTTCTGGAAAACGGTTGGCTAGCGAATTTACAGCTTCGAGTACGGAGTTACTATCCGTTTCTAGCGATGCCAGATTGTCAGTGAACCTTCTTAGGGGTGTCGGGATGATTACTTTTGCCATATTGGTTACGTTTTGTTTACTGGTGATGGTGTGATAATGTTCTCTTCTTCAAAAAATCCGTCTTCATTGATTTGCCAGGAACGCAACGTGTCTACACGGCCATTTAAAACAGAAACGATGATGTAGGAGAAAAAAGGTACAGCCTGCTGGAAGTCGTGAATGGAGGGTACGGCCGGATGGTCCGGGTGGCTGTGATAGACGCCCAGAAGGGTAAGGCTGTGTTCTTCGGCATAGTGTTCGGCCATCAGGTAATCCTTCGGGGTGATTTCAAATCTTCTTTTTTGGTTTTCTCCGGCACTGTTGGGTACAGGCTTGGCCTGGTAAATGAACCTTACCTTTTCTTCAGCGCCAAACAGGAAACCGCAACATTCATAAGGATAATCTTCAAGACCATGTTTGAATATGACCATGAGGGCCTGTTCTGAAATTTTAACAGGTTTATGACTGACTTCAACCCCAGGGTCTGCAAGGTATTTTTCAACATCCATTATTATCGGTGATTAAAAAGTTCATTCATGGTTTCTGTGTAACGTTCAGCGTGGTCCGGAAAAAGGGTAACGATAACGCCCTCATCAACTTGTTGGGCAACCTGGATTGCCCCAACCAAATTGGCAGCGGAGGAGGGACTTAAAAGTAATCCCTCTTTCCTGGCCACTTGACTGATCAGATCAATTGCCTTTTCAGTTTCCACATAAAGGGTTTTATGGGCAAGTGAAGGATCATAAATGCCCGGCACTTTTGCGGTCTTCAGGTGTTTCCAGCCTTCCAGTCCGTGAAGTGCCGCATCGGGTTGGAGGGAGACCAACCGGATGCCAGGATTCAATTCTTTTAATTTTCGTGATGTGCCTACAAATGTTCCTGATGTACCCACACCGCAGACAAAATGCGTTAGCGAACCCCTTGTTTGTGAAAATATTTCTTCTCCGGTATTGTTGTAGTGCGCTTTCCAGTTGTTCTCATTATTGTACTGGTCGGCATAGTAGTATCGATCCGGGGCGTCCCTGAAAATTTTAGCAGCTTCATCCTGCGCTTCATCAGTCGCTCCAAATGAGGAAGTGAAGTGGACATCAGCGCCATAGGCTGCTAACAGCCGTTTGCGTTCCTGGGATGCATTTTCGGGCAGACATATTTTTATTTGGATGCCGAGTGCAGCACCAATTGCAGCGTAGGCAATGGCTGTATTTCCGCTGGAGGCATCCAATAAAATCTTTTCTTTATTAAGCAGATTATTTTCAATGGCCTGCTTCATGATCTGAAAGGCCGGCCGTGCTTTTACGCTTCCGGCAAATTGCTGCCACTCCAGCTTGGCATAAATTTTTACACCAGGCTTATTGAATACATGGCTGATTTCAAATAGCGGTGTATGACCTACATGCTTTTCAAGTCGCAGGAGACGCGCTTTTAAATTCGGACGAATTATCGTTTCAATCATTTTAATAATGCCTTAAAAACTAAAAAGCCTTCCGGGGTTTGACCAGGAAGGCTTTGTTTTTTCTTGTTGATATTTGTTAATCACGTTTAACATACCCAAGGCCCTGCTGGTCAGTCGAAATCTTACAACAGATTGTACACCATGCGACACGAGCATATGTATGTAAATGTGAATTCATTCGAATTGGTTCTTAAACACAAAGTTAGGGGATATGGTTTCGGATGTGCAAGGATTCTGAAGAAATTCATTTATAAGTATTCAAATTAAATCCTAACAAACGATTGCATCGTCTTGCTATCTTTATGTTTGAATCGGATAAACTCATGAAATCCTGTGTGAGCGGTAAAAGGTCGTACCCAACCCTGGCGATAGCCGAGGAAGCGCTGATTGAGGCCCGGGTGCAGTTTGACGGACGTGGCACAGGCCCTGTTGCTGTTTACCCGTGTGAAGACTGCGGGCAATACCACCTAACTTCTCATGGACAAATGAATGAGCGATTAGCACAGTACCTGAAGGAAGGAAAAATCCAACGCAACAGAGAAGCACGTGCATGGGAATCAAAATGGAAACGGAAATGATCTGTTAAAGGCAAAAAACCTCCGAGGTTTAAAATATGGAAGTGACTAACGTATTGATAGTAAATAGAAAAACCTCGGAGGTTTTTGCTAATATTTAGGTTACTCGAGATTCCCTTAATTTTTAATCGGTGGCGTAATCATAATGTGCGCACTGTGCGTTCCCGGATCCATCAGCCAGGGCATTCCCGGTGCTTCGGGTTTTAAAGGGAGGCCTGTAGTTTCGGCTGTGGCCCATGGAATGTAAACGACATAGCGAAAATTCCCGCCCGTTACTTCACCATTTTGCGGATTATAAGCATCGGCTGGTGCAAAATAGATTTGAAGATTGGTCGCCTGCTTGGGCATTGTTAATTTTCCGGCCTTAACTTCTTCTTCACGGATATCAAAAATTTCTTTAGGCGACTTACCTTGCGCCCGCAACTCGCGTCCACGTGCCATAAAGGGTTCAAGGTCTTTATGGTAACAGGCCACGTTTAGTCCATCTTGATTCGGATTATCCGCCAGGCATACCAACTCATTGGTTCCCTGGCGAAGAACCTCCAGTTCACCTTGCGGATTGTACCCGTACACCATTGCACCTGCACGCATGGCTTCAGGTGCTGCCATCAGTGCGGTTTTGATTTGAACTTCAGCGGATGGAATCTGACCAAACACCATAGATGTGTACATCAATCCAATTAAAAGCAAAGCTGTCTTATTCATTGTGATATGGATTTATTATTGATTAAACCTGAAGTAATAAACAAAACCCATTTAGGTTTTTTGCTTTTTCTTTTGAGCCGATGGAAACAATACATTGTTTAAAATCAACCGGTATCCGGGGGAATTCGGATGGAGGTTTAAATCGGTTGGCCCCCGGCCCCGACCCGCAGCGCCTTCCGGATCATGACCGCTGTAGAAGGTCCAGTGACCTTTACCCAACTCACCGTATAAGTACCGGGCGTTATTCTCTTTCCGGTTCTCACCAAGAATCAAAACCTCAGGCTTTATAAGAGGCCTGTGAAAAGCCGTGGTCAGGCCGGAAAATTCCCGGATGATATGCGTGTGATTTTGGGTAAGTAGGGAAGGAACAATGTCCCACTTGGCCGAGAAGTTAAAGAGTGTAAAGTATTCGCCCGAAGCGCCCCAACCCGAACGAACATTGATATCGGAAAACCTGCGGTTGTAGGTGGATTCCAAGGTAAAATCTTCAAAGGCAAATGACTCCTCATAGTTTAAGGTTACAATTGACACAGATTCGCTATCGCCATCAAACATCAACGCATCAAAATCGTAACCGTCTGCTGCTAACGCAATGTCGATGGTTTCGGCTGCCGAACACATGGCAAACAAATAACCACCCCCTGCACAAAAACCTTTTATTTTCTTCGCAATGGCCAGCTTCATTTCAGAGATTTTGCGGTAACCCAGTTTGGCTGTGGTGGCTTCCTGCACTTTAACTTCTATCGCAGCCGATTCACGCCATCGAAGTTTCGCCACCTGGCCGGTAAAATCTTCATGGTGCAAATGAAGCCAATCGTATTTGGCTAAGTCTCCACGGTGAACCTCCTCATCGTAAATAATATCAAACGGAATTTCGGCATACTCCAGCACCAGGATTACCGCATCGGTTTCATCGGCAATCAAGTCGCCTTTCGGTGAGTAGACGGCTACACGAGGCGCTTTTTCCATCCGGACAATATTCATGTTTACGGCAGGACTGGAAATTTCATTTAAAAGCGTATTTACTTTTGCGGCAGAAATTGTTTCATACGATACACCTCGTATCCGGCATTCACTTTCAATTTCGGGCAGGTAATCAACCAAAAAACTTCCGCCCCGGTAATTCAATAGCCAGTCAACGGCTGTGCCATTCGATAAAACGTGGTAGGCAATTCCGTACGCTTTCAAATGATTTTTTTGCTGACCATCCATAGGAATCAGAATGGAGTTTGCCGTACAAACACAAACCCAAAACACACACACCACCTGTAGGAAAGCCTTTTTCATAGTTGTTCGGGGGAGTTTGATAAAGCTCCGGAGTTTATTTCAGATTACCAATCAAAAATTTGATTATCGGCAAGTCAATTTCAACAATCCCACAACCGGAAACAGGTAAGTTTTTGTAATCTTGAAGGCGAAAAATTTTAGCCATGACGAAAGTATTGATTTCAGCCCAGGAGGCCACTGCAAGAATGAAAAACCCCGGTGTTATCCTGTTTGATGCGCGCGGTGGTGCCGATGCCTTTAACCGGTATGCACAGGGCCATATTG
>CAZOYJ010000118.1:6330-10837 GCA_964583905.1 uncultured Roseivirgaceae bacterium | reverse complement strand
CTCCGTAACGGTTGTTAATCTTCCTGCACCATTCGTTACCGTACGGCCAGAAACTGTGCGTAAGGGTTCGCGGGTATTATACGTTAGAACATCCATGAAATCTGATTTTAATATTCTAAGGAAATAAAAAGGCAGGCTTATTCCCGATAACCAACGGGGCCTGCCTTTTTTCTACCAACCCTGCTGTTTTGGTCTTTACCTTGATTTTCTTCAGCAGGTAACTCAAACTTCCCCTGCATCAAAATTGAGAACATTCTACAGCCTGATGCTTACATACTTCTTATCAAAAGTTTACATATTTTACAGGTTGGCTATTCGGGAAAAACCACTTCTTGCACAGATTTAGCGGCTGGAAGGTCGACTACTACCCTTTCTTAAATCTTTCGGAAAATTGACTGGAACAGTTCCCGTGAGTCTTTTCTGACATTAGCTTTTAGTTCTCGTGTACACTCATGACCAGGAATTGCATCCGATGATCACCGGGGCCTGTATTCAAAAAGGCACCTGGTTTTGCGTGTTTCAATTCGTTTTGTTGGGCCTTCTTGGCCAGGTGTGTATAGCGTTGTGCCAGCATGTTATGCTGCGTTGCTTTTTCATACTCACCGGCATCATACGCTTTTCCGGCAAGTATCCGATGTTTTGCGGCTGTATCCAGGTAAGCAGCAATTTCACGATACTGCGTAAACCTGTTCTGGTTGTCGGCAGAGGTAGTATCCGGCTTTCTTGGTTTAAACGGTAATGCCATCGGTATCAGTTTTAATGAAAGTAAATTTTCCATGACGTATGCTTTTTAAATTAGCATTATCGAGGACGATTTTTTTTCATTCATTTAATTAATTATGTACGACACAATAAAGATGGGGTAGATTTACTGGCAAAGAGTTACATGCTTACACAAGTGTGTTGCACATGTTACAGGTAATTTGTGATGCTGAAAAGAGTACGCTTGGAATGACCGTTAACGGATGAAAAGGGCCCAGACTTGTGCTATACGGCTTCGGTACTGAATGGAGCAAACGCATATCCGTCTTTCAGAAAATTCGGGAAAATTTTCAGGTGTTCTTTTTTCACTTCATCAAACAGCAGTTTTTTAAACTCCAGCATGTTTTCGCCCGCTTCGGCCGAAACAAAAATCACTTGTGCAAAACCGTGTTCGTAATAATAGCGTTTCATCGCTTCCATGTCTAGGGGCTCCGTTGCATGCTGTGCCCGCAACAAATCCACTTTATTCAATACCAGCACCACCGGTATTTCGGCAGCACCGATTTCCGCCAGGGTTTTATTCACAACTTCAATTTGATTGTCGTGAAACGGATGGGCTGCATCTACCACGTGTAACAGGATATCCGCTTCACGCACTTCATCCAGTGTTGATTTAAACGACTCAATCAGATGGTGCGGCAGCTTTCGGATAAACCCGACTGTATCGGATAACAGGAAAGGAACATTGCCGAAAGTTACTTTACGAACCGTAGCATCAACGGTAGCAAACAATTTATTTTCGGCCAGCACACCCGATCCGGAAAGTTTATTCATCAGCGTTGACTTTCCGGCATTGGTATAACCCACCAGGGCTACGCGCACAATGTTGCTGCGCGATTTGCGTTGCGTTTGCCGCTGTTGGTCAATTTTTTTTAAATCTTCCTTGAGCAGTTTGATCCGGTAGCGGATGTTTCTGCGGTCGGTTTCAATTTCGCGTTCACCGGCACCACCCCTTGTTCCGGTACCACCACGCTGGCGCTCCAGGTGGGTCCATAATCGCGTTAAGCGCGGCAGCAGGTATTGGTTACGGGCCAGTTCCACTTGTGTGCGGGCCTGGGCCGTTTGTGCCCGGTTCATAAAAATGTCGAGGATCAGCAAACTGCGATCATAGATTTTTACTTTTTCCTCACGCTCCTTTGGGTTCAGTTCATTCTCCAGGTTCCGCAGTTGCGAAGGGGAAAGGTCATCGTCAAAAATCACATGATCAATCTTTCCGGCCACCACATACCCCTTTAATTCCTCCAGCTTTCCTTTGCCGATAAACGAGCGCGGGTCGGGCTTGGCCAGGTTTTGGATCATTCGCTTTTTAGTAATAATTCCTGCGGTTTCGGCCAGAAACGCCAATTCATCCAGGTGTTCTTCGGTTATTTCAGGGTGGCGGGTGTCGCCCAGGGCAACCAGTATAGCTGTAAGTTGTTTCTTCATATTCAATGGAAGTGCAAAAATACAAAGGGAATCAGTCTTTTCCTGAAACCTTTGCCGAAGGGTGTACGACAGTTTTGCAGCAAACATCACTACTGGGGAATTTTCAAAAAACTGTTTATTAACCTCCCCCCACCCCCTCCGAAGGGGGATAATTTTAAGGAGTTTTTTGAAAATTCTCTTTGAACAAGTTCTCCGAAAAGGGAGTCTGGACAAAAAACACCTTATCATGTCCCCCGCTGGCGGGGGTGTAGGGGGTGGTAGAAAATGGTTTTTTGTCCAGACTCCTTTTAGCAAACTGTCGTACACCCATGCCGAAGGGGTAACAGGTTGGTTAACTGATGTGTTCCCCACCCTAAAATTCTTTTTCACAGGCAGATACTTTTAATTAAGTTTACAGCACTATACAACCACTTGTATTACCATTTTTTTAACTGAACCTATACCTTGTAGTTGGTATTCATGAAAGTTGCCCTCGTACTCAATACATCCTGGAACATTTTTAACTTCCGGATGAACCTGATCAAAGCCCTCCTCGACAGCGGGCACGAAGTCCATACCATCGCGCCCACCGATTCCTTTACACCTCACCTGGTGGAAGCAGGCTGCATCCATCATAACCTTACGATGGACAGCCGTGGCGCTAACCCTTTAAAAGACCTGGCACTGATTTTTGAACTGCATTCGGTTTATAAGAAAATAAACCCCGATGTGGTGTTGCACTACACCATTAAACCGAATGTTTACGGCACCCTGGCTGCGGCCCTGCTGCGGATACCGGCCATCAACAATGTGTGCGGTTTGGGTACGGTTTTTTTGAAGAAAAGCCCCGTTTCATTTTTTGCAAAGCTGCTTTACCGGGTCAGCTTCCGGTTTGCCCGAAAAGTATTTTTTCAAAATGAAGATGATCTGAATCTTTTCCTCGATGAAAAACTCGTAGCAGAAAAAACGGTTGACCGGATACCCGGTTCGGGCATTGATCTGAAAAAATTTGTGCCTGCACCCTTCCAACGCAACAAAGAATTTACCTTTCTGTTGATCTCCCGGTTGATTACCGACAAAGGTGTGTTGGAATATGTGGAGGCCGTAAAAAAACTGAAGGCCGAAGGTGTGGTGGCGAAATTTCAGGTATTGGGCGCCATTGATGAGCGGCACAAGCGCGGCATCAGCAAGGCGTTGATTCAGAACTGGATTGCGACAGGCACCATTGAATACTTAGGCACAACAGACGATGTGCGGCCCTTTATCAATACGGCAGATTGCGTGGTGCTTCCCTCCTACCGCGAAGGCACACCCCGGGTACTGCTGGAAGCCGCCAGTTCGGCCAAGCCGATAATCGCCACCAATGTGCCGGGCTGTAACCAGGTGGTAACAAACGAAGTGAACGGATTGCTTTGCAACCTGAAAGACGCTCCCGATCTGGCCGATAAAATGCGTACGATGTCAATGCTGGATAACCACAAACTCGAAACCTTTGGCCGGAACGGAAGGCAAAAAATGGAATCGGAGTTTGATGAGTCGATTGTCATTCATAAATACCTGCACACATTACAGCAACTGCAAACCCCCTGATTGTTCATGCAGGTACTTGAAACCGGATTTGAGGGCCTTAAGGAAATCATCCCGAACGTTTATCACGATTCGCGCGGATGGTTTTTTGAATTTTATAAAAATGAAGTATTTCATCAAGCGGGCATCCGCCACCAGTTTTCGCAAGAAAATATTTCCTTCTCCCGAAAAGGGGTGGTTCGCGGGCTTCATTTTCAGCTCCCGCCCCATGAGCAGGCCAAGCTGGTTTCGGTATTGAGCGGCAAGGTGCTGGATGTAGTGGTTGACTTGCGAAAAGGCTCATCCACATTTGGCCAATCCTATTCCTGCGAACTGAGCGCTGAAAAACACAATGTACTGATGGTGCCAGGGGGGTTTGCCCACGGCTTTGCCGCCCTCGAAGATTCACTCTTTATATATAAGTCGTCAAACCTGTATAACCGCCAGGCCGAATGCGGCATCCGCTGGAACGATCCAACCTTAAACATCCGCTGGCCTTTCAACGATCCCATTCTCTCCGACAAAGACCGGCTCTTGCCCGCGTTCGAAGAGTTGTTGGGAAAATCACTAATTTCACGGGATTAAATTTTTAACGTTTTGAAGCGCTTTCTTTTGTTTTCAGGCCAGGGCTTCCTGGCTGTTGTGTTACTTGCCTCCTGCGGATCGTATAGGCAGAACATCATGTTTAAGGTTCCGGAAGGCGCTGTATTGCAGCAGCAGGTAGAAACAGCACACCGCAATTACGTTATCCAACCAAACGATTGGCTGAAGCTGA
>CAZOYJ010000118.1:0-6320 GCA_964583905.1 uncultured Roseivirgaceae bacterium | reverse complement strand
GTCTACACCAATAACGGCGAGCTGATAATCGATCCGGACTTCAGCTTGCTTAAAGACCTGCCGGCACAAAACATGCAACGCAGGCCCGACCCGGTTTACTTAGTGGATGTGAACGGGGTAGCCAAGTTTCCGATGGTGGGCGAGTTGAAAGTTGAAGGACTGACCATCCGGCAAACCGAAGCCATACTTCAGCAGGAATACAGCAAGTACTACACCGAACCGTTTGTGGTTTTGCAATACACCAACAAGCGGGTAGTGGTATTGGGCGCCCCGGGCGGGCAGGTAATTCCGTTGACTAATGAAAACCTTACACTTGTTGAAGTACTGGCGCTGGCTTCCGGCTTGCCCAACGATTCAAAGGCCCAGAACATCCGGGTGATCCGGGGCGATCAGTTTTTTGTGGCTGATTTGAGCACGTTAGACGGCTACAAACGCACCAACATGATTATGCTGCCGGGCGATGTGGTGTACGTTGAGCCCATCCGCAGACCGGTAAGTGAAGCTGTGCGGGATTACGGACCCGTCATAAGCATTATCACCAGCTTAACAACGCTCATTGTTGTATTGGTAAGTTTATAGAAACAGTGGAAGACAGCACGCACATACCAGGTAATCCGCATGCATCAGACGGCATCGACTTGAATAAATTCCGGGTGATCATCCGGAACAATTGGTTCTGGATGGTACTGGTCTTCATCGTTGCCAATGCGTTGGCTTATTTATACATCCGCTATACCAAAGATTTATTTGAATCGGTTTCTGAATTAAAGCTTGACATTAAACAAGATGCCTCCGAACTCGGGCTGGGCGAATTTCTTCCCGACCGTCAAAAAGTAAATATAATTTCAGGTGAAATCGAAACCATCCAATCCAAATCGTTTTTATCGCAGATTATCGATTCGCTGAATTTACACGTGAGCTATTACAGCATCGGGCAATTTTTAAATACAGAGTTGTATACCTCCTCACCTTTCCGGGTCCATTTCAACCTTACACAACCTGCTTACTACAACGTGCCGATTACCATTATTCCGCAGGAAAACAACCGATACGAACTGAACATCGGCAAATCCGGGCGAACCCTTGCCGGAACCTTTAACGATACCCTTCACCTGGAAGGACTAACCCTGTTTATCACCCGAAAACAGGAAGCTGAATTTTTCCCGGAGAATACCTACTCCTTTATTCTCAACAGCCGCGAAGCGCTGTTGCACTACCTTTCCACCAACCTGTTGGTTGAGCCGCTGAAGTTTGAAGCCAACACCATCCGCATTTCATTTAAAGACAGCAATCCGTTTAAAGCGCGCGACATTGTTAACGGCATTGATTCGGTTTACGTGGCCTTCAGCCATGAGCAAAAAAACCGGGCCAACAAACAAAAGATCGATTGGCTGACTGCGGAGCTGAAAAACATTGAAGCCCAGATGGAGTCGTACGAAAGCTATTTTGAAGACTTCACTTTAAAAAACCGCACCTCCAACCTGGAAGGCGACTTAAAGAAAACCATCGACCTCATCAATAAAATTGACAGCCAACGATTTGAACTGAACAGGCGAATTACCGAAGCCAATCAACTCCTGGATGCTTTAGCCAACCGTGAATTTATCATTCCCGTTTCACAACGCGCCTTCTTTCCCGATTACGTCAATAAAAACATCGAAAAACTCCAGGAACTTTACCTGGATATGGATAAGATGAGCTTATCCTACAACGAAAACACGTTTGCCTTCAAACAGAAACAACATGAAATTGAAGGCTTGCGCAACAAAGTCTTTACCCAATTAGCCGACCTGAAGGCCGGCTGGCTCAAAAGGCAGCAGGAACTCAATCAAAGCAAAAATCGGCTGGAAAGCGACTTTGCCTCCATGCCCGACAAAACAACCCAGTACAGTAAGAAGCAACGCTTCTACAAATTATACGAAGAGTTTTACCTGACGCTGATGCAAAACCGTTCGCAATTTGAAATTGCACAAGCCGGCAGCACGCCTGATTTTAAAATTCTTTCTACCGCCAATTTGCCGATCCATCCTATTTCGCCCAATAAACCCATCATCTTCGGAATCGGCCTGGTAGCCGGTTTGATACTGAACGTGTTTTTGATTGGTGTGCTCTACCTCACCAATAATAAAATCAACAGCTTGTCTGAAATAGAACGGCTAAGTAAAACGCCTTTGCTGGGTGTTGTACCGGCCATGCAAGGCATGAACAACGACCCCCTGTACATTGTGAACCACCCCCGGTCGATGGTAAGTGAGGCCATGCGCACCTTACGCACCAACCTCGATTTTTTTAAAACCGGGTTACCGCAAAAAGTTATTGCCATCTCCTCCACGGTATCGGGTGAGGGAAAGTCGTTTATTGCCATGAACCTGGGCGGAGTAATTGCGCTCTCCAAAAAGAAAGTGGTATTGCTTGATCTGGATATGCGCAAGCAAAAAAACAATTCCTACTTTGCCGGGGCCGATTATACCAAAGGCGTGAGCACCATCCTCATCCAAAAAAACGCCTGGGAAGAATGCGTAACCCGATCAGCCCTTGAAAACTTTGACTTTATCCCGGCCGGTCCGCATCCGCCCAACCCTTCCGAGTTGTTGATGAATGGCGAGTTCAGCCAACTATTGAACGAGCTGAAAAAACATTACGACTACATTTTAATGGATACGCCCCCGGTAGGCGTTGTTACCGATGGCATTATGGCCATGAAACAAGCCGATATCTCCATTTATATTTTCAGGGCCAACTACTCCAAACGGGAATTCATTAATAACCTGCAGCGCATTGTGCGGATTAATAAATTTCAGCACATCACCACCATCCTGAATGCACTGCCTTCGGCCGGAGAATCGGCCTATGGATACGGTTATTACGAAGAAGAAAAGAAGCGTTGGACACCATCAATCTTTAAGCGCAGTGTTTAATTGGTTCAAAAAAAGCGGAGAGTATAAACCTGAAAATCCGGTAACTATTGATGTTCACTCGCACCTGTTACCGGGGCTTGACGATGGCGTACAAACGTTTGAAGAATCCGAGATCATCATAAAAAGGTTTATAGCATTGGGGTATACCAAACTTATTACTACACCCCATATAATGAGCGACATGTATCGCAATACGCCTGAAGGTATTTCAGGTAAATTAGAAGAGTTGAGAGCTCACCTCGCCAAAAAAAATATTTCCATAAAAATGGATGCCGCTGCGGAATACTACCTCGATGAAGAGCTCATTAAGAAAGTTGAGCGCGATGAACCCTTGCTGACGTTCGGGCAAAACTACCTGTTGTTTGAAACCAACTTCATGACCGAACCGCTGCAACTCAAAGAATTTATTTTTCTGCTGTCCACCAAAGGCTATACGCCTGTATTGGCTCACCCTGAACGTTACCTCTATTTGCAACACGATCCGGTTAAACAGGAAGACCTGATTGACCGGGGTGTGTTATTCCAGGTAAATACATCTTCCTTAACGGGATACTATTCAAAGGACGCGCAACGTACAGCCCAACACCTCATCGACAAAGGCTGGGTACACCTCCTTGGCAGCGACTGCCACGTGCTTCAGCATGTCGAGCTGCTGGAACAAACCAGACCTTCGCGGTACTTTCAAAAAGCATTAACTTTGCCGCTGCTTAACAATACCTTATAATGATAGCCGTAACCGGAGCGAACGGTTTGCTGGGAAGTTACCTGGTGCGCAAGCTGCACGCGGCCCAGGTTCCCTTTGTGGCGCTGAAACGGAAAAACAGCGACACCTCACTTTTGCGCGACCTGAAAGAAATCACCTGGCGCGAAGCCGATATTCTTGACCCGCTTTCTTTGGAAGAAGCGCTTGCCAGTGTAAGCGGGGTTATTCACAATGCCGGACTTGTTTCCTTTAATCCACGCGACAAAAAGAAACTAATGCGCGTGAATGTGGAAGGAACCCGGAACATTGTAGATGCCTGCCTCAACCTTACCATCGCCCGGTTGCTGTACGTCAGTTCGGTATCGGCATTGGGCCGGCAGAAAGGGCAGGAACGTATTGATGAATCCAACCAGTGGAAAGATAGCACCTACAACACCCTTTATGCCGAATCAAAATACAAAGCCGAGCTGGAAGTTTTTCGCGGACAGGAAGAAGGCTTAAGCACCGTAATTGTTAATCCATCGGTGATCCTCGCGCCAAGCGATTGGACCCGAAGCAGTGCGAAATTATTTCGATATGTCTGGAACGAGCGTCTGTTCTATACCGAAGGAACCATGAATGTGGTGGATGTTCGGGATGTAGCCGAAATTGTTTTTCGCCTGTACCATTCCAACACCGAGGGTGAACGTTTTATTCTGAGTGCTGAATCGATCGGCATAAAAAACTTTATGGATAAAACCGCTGCCCTGCTGCAAAAGCAAAGTCCGCGCATAAAAATTTCGCGCAACCTGTTGAAAGTGGTGGCAGGTGCGGAGTCGCTCCGTTCGTGGCTTACCGGTTCCGATCCCCTGATCACCAAAGAAACCGCCCGGATAGCCGATACCGCCTTCAGGTACGATAATAAAAAAATTACAAAAGCCCTGAATTACCAATTTCAAGCGCTTGAAAGCACCCTTCGGTGGTGCGCTGAATTTTATCGAAAACAAACGGAATTAAAAAATTAAAATTGGTGGTAGTTTTGGGGCTGAAATTTATCTACCTTAGGCAAACCCATTTATCAAATGGCTAAAGAATTCCGCAAGCGAGAAGAAGAGGGTAATGAGCTGATCAGGCGCTTTGAAGATCACCTAAGGAAAAAGAAAACCGAGTTTTTTGATCTGGATGCTTACGAGGAAATCATCGATTTCTACCTGCTTCGTGCCAAATACAACAAAGCGTTGCAAGCGGTAAACCTCGCGATCAGTCAGTATCCGTTTTCCACTGAACTTATTGTGATCAAAGCGCAAACGCTTACCCACCTGGAAGCGTACGATGAAGCGCTTGAACTTTTGGATCAGGCCGAAAACCTTCAGCCCAACGATTCGGAAATTCAGTTAACCAAAGGATCCATCTTTTCTGTACAAGGCAAGCACAAAGAGGCTATTGCCTGCTTCGAACACGCCCTGGATTTGACCGATGACAAAGACGAAGTGTATTACAACATCGGGCTTTCGTACCAAAGCCTGGAGCAATTCGATCCGGCCATTGACGCGTATAAAAACGCAATCGAATACAACATCACACACGAGGGCGCCTTGTATGAACTGGCCTACTGCCTGGATGTAACCGGCCAGTTGGAGAGCAGCGTTTCGTATTACAAAAAATTTATTGACGAAGATCCCTACTCGGCAGCCGCCTGGTATAACCTCGGCATTGTTTACAACAAGCTGGGTCAGTTTGATGAAGCCCTTAATGCATACGATTATGCCATTACGGTAGACGATACGTTTGCTTCTGCTTATTTTAACATGGGCAACACGTACATGAACATGACCGAGTACACCAAAGCGCTTGATTCGTTTAAGCGCACGGTAGAACTGGAAGGGCCCAGTGCGGAAGTATATTGTTCCATTGGCGCTGCCTACGAAAGCCTGGAACAATACGAACTCGGATTAAAATATTATCAAAAGGCCACCAAGCTGGATTCCCTGTACGATGAAGCCTGGTATGGGGCCGGGGTGTGCCTTGAAAAACAAGAGAAGTGGTATCAGGCGCTTCATTTTTACAACAAAGCGCTGAAACTGCACGTGGAAAATCCGGAGTACTGGAAATCCATTGCACATGCCGAATTTAAGGTGGGTAACATCATATCAAGCATTGACGCGTATGAAGAAGCCGCCAAGCTTGATCCGCAAGACAAGGAAGTTTGGCTGAACTGGTCGTTTATCTTTTATGAGCAAGGCGACTACGATAAGGCCGTGGATGTGCTGGCCCAGGGCTTTGATGAAATTGCCGGTGATGCCGAGTTGTTTTACCGAATGACCGTTTACCTGATTGAAGCGGGGCGCTTTAAAGAAGCCTTTAATTATCTGGAAAATGGATTAATTTTGGACTTTGACAGTCATGCTTCGTTATACGAGTTTTTCCCTCAACTTGAAACACAGAAAGCATTGTTCAAAATCATTGAACAGTTTAGAAGAGAAAACAAGTGATCATTAAAATCAAATCGTTCAACCACCGCTCGTCTGACCCGGTGCAGTATTATGTCTTGTCATAAATTAAGTTCTACATGAATTATGAGTTAAAGAATTTGCCTGAGCGTACCAAAAAGCCCAGGCAATATGGATTTACCATGGCCATGGATAAAGGCCTGAGCGTGCGTGAAGCCGTTGATTTTATCGAAACCTGTGGTGACCACATTGACATTGTTAAGTTAGGTT
>CAZOYJ010000117.1:3613-10927 GCA_964583905.1 uncultured Roseivirgaceae bacterium | reverse complement strand
GAAGTCTATCGGACAAACGAACTCAGCAAAAAAAATGAGTTGGGGTATAAAACCATCAAGTTTATTGATGATCAGCTTGGGGGGGTTTCTAATGAGCTTCGTCAGGTGGAGAGCTCACTGGAGTCATTTCGTTCACGCAATAACATCCTGGATATTAACACCACAGCAGAAAATCTTACAAAGAATCTCGATAAACTGGAAGCCGACAAATCCGTTCTGGAGCAGAAGCTTAAATATTATCGCCACATCGCCACTTCATTGGAAAAGGGGTCGAATCTTAAAGATATCGCGACCCCATCAACTTTTGGTTTTGAAGACCCACTATTGAATAATCTTCTCATGGAGTTAAGCCGTCTTAATCAGGAGCGATCGGGCTTAAACTACAGTACCAAAGAAGGCAACCCGGTGGCGGAAGTACTTGAACTTAAAATTACAGGTGTTAAAAAATCGCTCAGCGAAAATGTGAATAATTTTATTATCGCCTCCAGCCAGGCCCTGGCAGACTTGAACAGTAAGGTATATGAAGTACGAAGATCCGTTCAAGGTCTTCCAAGAAGTGAGCGAGAATTGGTAAACATTAAGCGGCAATTTGATTTTAACGATAATGTTTATAATTACTTGTTGGAAAAGAGGGCTGAAGCCGGAATTGCTATAGCTTCAAACACGGTGGAGAAAACAATTGTTGACCGAGCCAAGCAAGTAGGCAGTGGCCCCATTGCTCCGAATAAAAAGATAATTCTATTCGCTACTGTACTGGCGAGCATTGCCTTTTCCATTGGTCTTATCCTTTTCAAGGATGTACTCAACGATAATATAATTACGATTCAGGATGTTGAGAAGAATACCAATATACCTTTTATTGGTGTAATTACGCACGGAAGAAAAAAGGAAATGGACTCGTCCATAGTGGCTCACACCAAGTCAGCCATAGGTGAATCTTTCCGATCGTTACGCGTTAATCTTCAGTACCTGACGCTTGGTAAAGAGAATAATGTTATTGGTGTTACATCATCTGTTGAAAGCGAAGGAAAAACATTTTGTTCGATTAATCTGGCCGTTACCATGGCTCAGTCTGGAAAAAGAACAATTATTATTGATTCGGATTTAAGACAACCAAAAGTTGCAGCATTCTTCCGAATGAAAAATGAAAAAGGATTATCCAGTTACCTGATCGGAAGTTGTGCGCTGAGGGAAATCATCAACCCCTCGTCCGTTAAAGGGCTTGATGTGATCACGTCAGGTCCCATTCCTCCCAATCCGCTTGATTTAATTGGACTTGCCAAAATGGAAGAATTGATTGCTACCTTAAAGGAGACGTATAATACCATCATCATTGATTCACCGCCTATTTGTTATGTTTCGGAGTACATCATTTTAATGAAATACATGAGTGCAAATATTTATGTGGTGCGCTCAAACTACACCAATCGATTTTTGCTTGATAAGATAAACCGATTGTATGAGGAAAAGAAAATCATGAACGTCAGCATCTTACTGAATGACTATAAGGCTTCGCCCAATGGATACAATTACGTTTACGGATAGGGGCATTTGCTCATTATCACACTACGATGTTCCTACAACGACTTTATATCCCCGTTCGTTTTCATAAATATTTTGAAAACATATCCTGGCTGATTTTTGAAAAGGGATTTACCCTTGTAGTGGGCATGGTGGTTGGGATTTATGTTGCCCGGTATCTGCAACCCGAAAGTTTCGGACTACTCAATTATTCAATAAGCTTCGTTAGTATTTTCTCGGCATTCTCCACGCTCGGCCTGGATCAAATTATTGTGCGCGAACTTGCTAAAGATCCTTCCAGGCAACAGGAGATGTTAGGAACTGGTCTCATATTAAAAATGGCAGGATCGGGAATACTTCTGCTGCTAATGGTTATTATTCTTTTGTTTATGGATCATGATCCGTTTACAAACACGCTAATCATGATTATTGCGGCTGCGGAAATTTTCAAAGGCTTTGAAGTAATCAGTTATTTTTTCCAGGCTCAAACCTTATCAAAGTATGTTGTGCGGGTGCAGGTGTTCATTA
Source organism: uncultured Roseivirgaceae bacterium (assembly GCA_964583905.1). Classification (GTDB taxonomy): domain Bacteria; phylum Bacteroidota; class Bacteroidia; order Cytophagales; family Cyclobacteriaceae; genus UBA2336. The sequence continues at coordinate 8,878 of CAZOYJ010000117.1, read as the reverse complement.
ACCTGCTGCTCAGTGTTTTAAAAATTGTCCTTGTCTTTATGCACGCTCCATTAATATGGTTTGTTTTTATTATTCTCTTCGGGTCACTCCTTAATGCAATCGGATTTATCTATTCCTATTATAAAAGAGAAGGAACACTGTGGAAATGGATGTATAAAAAAGTACTTGCGTACCAATTGCTACGTGAGTCATGGCCGCTTGCACTCTATGGCATTGCCTTGCATATACAAGCCCGCATAGATCAGGTAATGCTGGGCAAAATGCTTAATGTAGCAGAAGTAGGGCAATATTCAGTTGCCTTAAAGTTCATCGAGATATTTGGTTTTTTACCTATGGTGTTGATGAGTACATTTTCACCTGCCATAGTTCGGGCAAAAGGAATGGGCGAAGCCTTGTACCACAGCCGGTTAACAAACCTGTATCGCCTCATGTTCCTCACGTTTCTTGTAGTAGCGCTGCCCATTTATTTTTTCGGTGAAAAGGTGATCACTGTGTTATATGGAATAGAATATCAGTCTGCCGGTTATCTACTCTCGCTTTTTGCATTGCGGCTCTTTTTCTCAAACATGGGCGTAGGTAAATCGGTTTTTATTGTCAACGAAAGCTTGTTTAAATATTCATTGATGACGGTCATCATTGGCGCTATTACCAACATTGCATTAAACTATTATTTAATTCCAATGTATGCATCGGTAGGATCCATCATCGCCAGTATGCTATCGTTCACCATCAGCATTTTTGTAGTGGATGTTTTTTTTCAGAAAACCAGACAAAATCAGCAGTTGATGTTTAAGGGTATATTCTCATTTTGGAGATTAAAGAATATTCTATAAAATGATACGCCTGAAACCAGATCCGGATAAGATATATACCTGCCCCGAATGCGGGTCAGGCAATACCGTCATTCATGAATTTATATTTGAGGTAATTAATGTATTTGCCAACTGCACGTGTTCCGAATGTGGTTTTACATTCGACCAGGTATTACCGGCAGGCCACACCGTTGACAATCCGCTTTGGTATGGAAGAGAAAATAAAATGGAATATAAGCGCAAGGACTGTCCGGATTGGCTCTCTTCTTCAGTTTTTAAATCGCATGGAAAAATTAAGCGTGATGAAATCACTATGGAGAGAGTTATATACAAGCAATGCAAACAGGTAGTGATCTTAAATACACTTGATTCACTTTATGGGCATGTATTGCTCAAATTATATAATGCCTTTTATCATTTAGAAAAGGAAAAAGAAATTGGACTGATAATCATCCTGCCAAGAATTTTCGAATGGTTAATTCCGAAAGGCTGTGCTGAGGTTTGGATTGTAGATTTGAAGTTAAGCGGGATGATTTATAGCTACAGTTCACTGCAAAAGTTTGTAGCGGATCAATTACCGAGATTTCAATCCATATACCTGAGCAGCGCTTATTCACATCCAACAATACACGGTACAGATATTGAACGGTTAACCGGAGTTGCGCCATTCAATCTTGAAGATTTCATGGCAGGAAGGCCAGTCATTACATTTATTCTTAGAGAAGACCGGTGGTGGTTCCGTAATCCAGCCGATTACTGGTTTTATCGAATTTGCCGAAAGCTTAATATTTTATCCTGGGGTAGCCGCGTTCTTACCGGAATGCAAAACCAATTGGTGCGAAAAACTATTCGGAAAATTAAAAAGCGTTTGCCTGATGCTTATTTTAATCTGATCGGTTTGGGAGGAAAGACCATCTCTGAAGAAAACGTTAATGATAACAGAGCGCCAACCGCCACTGTAGGAATTGAAAAGGAGTGGTGCCATGTATATGCCAGAAGCCATGTGGTAATTGGTGTACATGGCTCTAATATGCTTCTCCCCACAGCGCTCGCAGCGGGATGTGTGGAGATATTACCAGAAGACCGCTATGGCAATATGGTTCAGGATATTTCCGTTCGGTATACCGATCGTCATCAACTGTTTTTCTACCGGTTTGCTGATCAGTTTTCAACACCCGGATCAATTGCCAGCAAGACAATTGCCATGATTACCGATTACCCGCTTTTCAGAAAAAATATGCACACGAATGCATATGACCGAACATCATGATTTTCTTGTTTGCTGCTCATGATGGCCATCATTGATAAGCAGAGGGGAGGTCACCACCTTTGATATCAATTATCGTAATGTCATTATTTACGCCAAAATCACCTTTACGCACAGCTGTATTGCTGGTTATTTTCAACCGGCCCGATACAACCAAACGTGTATTTGAAGCGATTCGAAAAGCAAAGCCTCCACGCCTTTACATCGCAGCAGACGGGCCACGGCCGGGTGTTACCGGTGATCAGGAAAGGTGTAGCGAAGCCCGGATGATTAAGCATGAAGTGGATTGGGATTGCAGAGTGAAAACACTGTTTAGTGAAACCAATTTGAATTGTGGAATAGGCCCGTCTTCAGCATTCACCTGGTTTTTTGAACATGAAGAATACGGAATAATTCTGGAAGATGATTGCCTGCCTTCGCAAAGTTTCTTTTGGTATTGTCAAGAACTCCTAGAACGCTACCGACATGACAACAGGATTATGCATATCGGTGGGAATAACTTTTTAAATGGCTGGCAAAAAGATAATTCGTACTCCTATTACTTTTCAAAAAGTGGACATATCTGGGGCTGGGCCACCTGGAGAAGAGCGTGGAATATGTTTGACTATAATATCCACTTATACCATGAGCTTAAGCAGAAAAATTATTTTGATTCTCTTTTTTCAGGCCCGCTGGAAAAAGTCTATAGATTAAGAAAATTTGATAAGACCGTCAGCAGCAGCCGTGTGGATTGGTGGGATTACCAGTGGGATTTTGCCCGCTACGTAAATTCTGGACTTGCCATTGTACCTAAAAATAATTTAGTAAAGAATCTTGGCTTTGGTAAAGACGCAACCCATACGCATAACGGAAATAGCAAGATTGCTTTATTGGATGCGGATACAATTGACTTTCCGCTGAAGCACCCGCCATTTGTAATGCGTGATTTCGAATCGGATAATCGATACTTTAAAAATTTCATTAAAGATGCGATGATCTCAAAATTAGGTCAATTCGTTTCCTGAAAGCTTTCAAAAAATTAAGATGAATAATGGAACGCCATCTGCAAAACAGAACCAGCCCCTGACAACAGCTGTGCTCTTTATTATTTTTAACAGACCCGAAACTACCCAACGGGTTTTTGATGCTATTAAAAAAGCCCAGCCAACACGCTTGTATATAGCCGCTGATGGACCGCGTATGAACACAGTCGGTGAAGTGGAAAAGTGCATGCAAGCAAGAAAAATAACGCAAGCGGTTGACTGGAGTTGTGAGGTAAAGACATTGTTTAGCGATACAAATATGGGCTGTGGCAAAGGACCCTGCACAGCCATTACCTGGTTTTTTGAACATGAGACAGAGGGAATTATTCTGGAAGATGATTGCCTTCCTTCACCCACATTCTTCAGGTTTTGCACTGAACTGCTGGAGCGCTACCGATATGATACACGTGTTATGGAGATAGGTGGAAACAATTTTGATGAAGATCACATGCGGGAAGAAGAAAATTCGTATCGGTTTTCAAATCACATTTACATCTGGGGCTGGGCCACCTGGAAGCGTGCCTGGAAGCTGCACGACTTCAATATGAGTCAATACCCAGAGATTCAAAAGAATAGATACCTCGATGCATCGTATGATACTATTTATGAGCGAGATTATTATCAGTATGTGTTTAAGAAGATGCACACAGGCGATGAGGTTACAAACTCACGCACCATTTGGGATTATCAGTGGCAATTTGCCTGCAAGATAAACTCGGGACTCATTATAGTACCTAATCGCAATTTGGTTCAAAATCTAGGATTTGGTGATCATGGTACGAACACACTCAATCCACGAGGAGTAGGACACAACTTGAAAATTGAGTCGATGCGTTTTCCATTGAAGCATCCTGAATTTATTATGGCAAACACAGTTAAGGATAAACGGGTATTCAGAAAGGTTAGTACCTCCTGGTCATCCCGGTTAAAATCGCAGGCAAAATCTATCATTCCGAGAAAGATTGTGGAGTCAGTTCTTAAACCGTTGGTAGCTGTGTTTACCTGAATGCGTTATTTTATTTTAATATGTATAAAAGAGATGTAATCAACCTCCTGTTCCTTATTAGTTTTCCAATGTTTGGAATAGGTACATATATTTCTGCCATACATAGCCCGTCTGGCGGATATATCATTTCTGTTTCACCTCATTTACTCATCCTGTTGTTTTACTTCATCGATTTATTATACAGCGATAAATTTACAGTGCGACTTAATTTGAATTATTATTTGATGCTTACATTCTTGTTGGGTACAATAGCTTCTTTTTTTATTTCGTTGGGTAAAGGCCTTCCTGATGCAACGTTTACAATGACTGCAGCAAAAACCGTTTTGCTGATTGTACCTTTTCATGCATTTCTTATCGTGCTACTGTACAATGAACGAAAGGGAAGTTTTCTACAAATGACTTTGTTGAGTTTGAGTTTACTGCTCGCGATTAATGTAATCGGATTTTTTGCAATGGGTCTATCCAATGGCCTTCACAGCATTGAAGGCAGACTCAATTTTCCGTTTTTAGATGGTTTTTATAGTGGAGCGAGTTTGTTAGCCATAATTAATCTGATGCTTTTATTCTATATAAAACGGTCATGGGGAGATCCAGTACGGTTTACTTTTTTCAGCGCCTATTTTGCTTTTAACACGGTGTTGTTCTTTCTCATTAACTCAAGGCTTACCATTATGATTTTCGTGCTCGTACTTGCCTTCAGCCTGGTGGGACTTATACGGATGCGAGGCCTGTACCTGGTATCCATGTTTACCATTCCAATTCTTTTAAGTTCAGGATTAATCATTTACAAAATTTTACAGTGGCCCATTTTCACTTCCATGCTTAAACGTGTTGATGTTCAGGATGTAACCACGTTCAATGGCCGGGCTTTTTTATGGAGAGACGCCATGGACTGGCTCTTGTATGATCAAAGAGGGCTGTTGCTTGGAAACGGACATAAGGGGCACTATTTTATTGACCTAATTTCAGATGTGGCCAAGCTTTGGAATGAAAAGAATATCCATCACATGCACATTCATAGTACCTCCATGGAGGTATTGGTGAACCAGGGTGTCATTCTCTTTTTAATATTCGCTTTTCTGTTTTATAAAATATATGTACACTACAAACGCAGGCACCAACTCGGGAAGGAAGAAGGGTATTTTTTGCCAGTAGTTG
>CAZOYJ010000117.1:0-3603 GCA_964583905.1 uncultured Roseivirgaceae bacterium | reverse complement strand
TTATTCCTAATGCAAGTGGATAACTTTCTTTATATGGATGGTTTGGGCTTCGTCATCTTCTTATTGCTGGTTTCAAGAATTTCCATCGCCAAAAAAGAGCAAGAAAAGCAAGGAATTTTACCCACTAAGCAACCCAATGCTTTATTCTACCGACATGCGTCACAGGGTTTAAGAGCTGCTTAATTTTAGATAAACCGTTTAACATGATTTGTATTGTTATTCCAGTTCATAATCGAAAGACGTTCACAGAGGCGTGTTTGCTTTCATTACAAAATCAAACGATGAAAGTGGATTATATCATTGTTGTGGATGATGGATCAACGGATGGAACCAAAGAGATGATTCATGATCAATTCAATGCGGTAATTGTGCTGGAAGGAGATGGCAATCTATTTTGGACAGCGGCCATTAACAAGGGTATTAAGCTCGCTCTGTCACTTGGTGCTGACTACATTTTGACGCTGAACAACGATACGGTGGCGTCAACAAACTTCATTGAAAAGATGATGCAGTATGCACGACCGGAGATCCTGTTAGGCGCGTTGGATATTGATATTAAAACCAAAAAACCATATTATGGGGGTGAACTCTTTAGTTGGAGATCGGGACATTCCCAATTTCTGTTAAACATGTTGAAACGGGATCAGCAAAAGGGATTACATGAGGTTTCTTTGTTTCCCGGACGAGGCCTCCTGATTTCAAGAATGGTGTTTGATACAATCGGATTATTTGAAGAGAAACAATTGCCGCATTACATGGCCGACTATGACTTCACGCAGCTCGCCAGAAAAAACGGATTCAAAGTATTTTGCAATTACGATGCTAAACTCTATACATATCCTGCTGAAGGGGGTGATCAGAAAATCAGGGACAAAAAAACTTTGCGTAATTATTTCAAACATCTGTTTAGTATCAGGGGTGGGGGTAACCTGAGAAACTTTACGGTATACACTTTTCGAAACTGCCCGCCAAAAGATATTGTATGGGCTTTAATGTCTGGTTACGCTCGCAGAATAGCCGGATTTTGGATGAAGTAAAATCAGTCTGAAAAATTATGAGCAATAAACGATTTATCAAGACCCATAAATCGTTCGGTATAGATGCTGCACCTGGGAAATAATTTTAGTACTTCTCTCCTCGAGAGTAATCTAATCTCTTCCACTATGCGCAAGGCATACGCGCGTTTGTACCGGGCGCCATTTATTAGCGATGTTTTGGTTTGAAGAAATACCTGAAGAAATTTAGGGAGAAATTGAAAAAATGGAAATTTAAAATGAGGCTCAATAGGAAAGTACCGGTTGGGTGTTTGAATAAAAAAATACTTACCAACCCGCATGGCTTCGTTGGCCATTTTAATTTGATTTTCTTTGGTATACAAATGTTCAATCAATGAATTCGAGAATGAAATATCAAATGCTTTGTCTTTAAATTGAGATAAATCAACGGCATCTCCTTTTATTACTTTGATATTCGAATAACCCGATTTCTCTTCCCTAATGTTAACAATGGTAATTAAAGCATCTTTTTCCTGATAGCCCTCATCTGCCCAAAAGCGTACCGTTCCGCCAATATCCAAAATGGTGACAGGTTTATTCAAGTCTTTTATCTTTTCCCTGAAAAATATTAATCGTTTTCTGCGAAACTTACTGCCCAAATATTTCGGGTCGGAGTAATCATTGGGTTTTAAAGAAATGGCATCAAAAGGAAACATGGGCAAGAATTATCTTAATAGTATTCAGTCAATACTACCGTATTTTAAAATTACCGTATTTAAAATTGGCCGGCAATGATGCGCGTCATCGTTTTGTAATAACAAAAGCCTCCAAAAAATGCTTCGCAAGATGCCTGATTAGAGGCAACTTACGAAGCAGAGGTTATTGAAATGCACGTTCTTATTACTGTATGATGGCGGTTAAATCATTTGTTATGATTACTTGATCAACATGAATATTTTCATCAAGCCATCCCATCTGAAATGAGTTTGTTCCTTGGCTAAATGGAAACAGAGCATGAGAACTCCCTTCCTTAATTTTAACCCACGTCCATTGTGTAGTTACACTGGCTGACCATGTAAACCATTTCCCTTTTCCGTTATAGATATAGTGTGTCTTGGTGGAAGCGGCAGATGATTTTATTCTCACCCAGATTACATAATTATCAGTTTTGGGAAGCGAAAAATTAAATGCTGCGGCTCCTGGAGGTGGAATAAAATAATTGCGTCCACTACCTATAGGTATATGAAAATAGTTTCCATTCTTCGCTTGCGCATCTGATCCTGTTGTCATCTTACCCGTAAGGCTTGCATCCGATGAATCCAACCCTAAACGAACGGCACTGGTATTCGTTGAACTGCTCACTGTAATGGTTGCTGTGTTTGACACCGTTGATGCTCCTGCATTATCAGTTGCTTTTGCACTCAAAGTATACGAGCCAGCGGGCGGAGTCCATGAGAACGTGTAGGGGCTGGAAAAATCTTCCCCAAGTTTTGTTGCTCCATTATAAAATTCAACTTTCGTAATGGTTCCATCCGTATCAGAAGCCGTAGCGGTAAGTGTAAATGTTGAACCGGACGTAAACGTTGCATTATTCAACGGATTGGTAAGCGATACTATTGGTAATATATTGCCCGTTGAATATTCAAATGCGCCAATATCCGGTGCAGAACCTACATAGGTATACCCCACATTAAGACCTGCATTGATCAATGGACTGCCGGCCTTTGGCCTATAATAAGGAGATGGCCTTACATCTGTTTTGGTTATTAGCGGGTCAGTTGTCAGGTTGTTCTGGTACGTTCCTGATACTGTTCCAATCGCAAGCCTGTCAAATAAATTGTTTTTAACGGTAAGGTTACTCAGTGTGGCCCCGTTTTCCAAATGCACCAACTTATTCGGGTAGTAACTGTAACCGGTATTGTTGTTGATGAAAAGATTATTTTTGATATCAACATTGTTACTGGTTCCACCATACGATGCAATTACATTCATAGTTTTTGTTCCCGTAAACTCTATTGTGTTATTGTAGAATTTAACACTATGAAGGCCACTCCACTGCGACCGTACCATTTCTCCAGGATAAACATTAGCCAGGGCATAAAATGTATTGTGGTGAATGTTCCAGTTTTTCATGGGATGATCCCAATTGGCTATTCCATATTTTCCACCCAGAAAGTAATTATGATCAATTTCAGCATCATGAATGGTCAACTCAACTCCATACCCGGCACCACCGGCACGCGTCATCATATCCAATACATTATGATGCACCCGAATGGTTTGAATTCCAGTAGATGGAGTAGCATTGCTATTAATTAGTGAGATCGTGTTATCAACATACGTGTTGTAAATCTCAGAACGCACTAAGTTCACCTGCCAGAGTTCAATGGCTATATTAGGTGCAGAGCCGTTATTCCACAAGCCGTAGGGATGCACGGAAACACGGCTGTCGTGAATTATTACATTAATAATATTATTGTTTCCATTTGGTCCAATGGCCTTTATGCCGTAACCTCTATCCTCATTGATATCCAAACGATCAATCTCTACATTTTCCAGGTTTCCAAGATTAAGCGCACCCACACAATACGCGTTGCTACCCCACGAA
>CAZOYJ010000116.1:0-11108 GCA_964583905.1 uncultured Roseivirgaceae bacterium | reverse complement strand
CCAACAAACCCGGGTTCGGTTATCATGCGGGCGTTGAGTTAACCATTTACGTCACCAGCCAGGTGGGTTTCTCCATCGAAACCAATTACCTGATGGGGCAATCTCCATTTCCGTTAACGGGCACCTACACAGGCGCGGCAAATAATACCGTTACCACCGTACCGGTAGATTACCCGGATGCTATAATTGATTTAACCGGCCTGGAGTTTTCGGTGGGATTGCTGTTCAATACCGGTGGTGGCGGAGCGGGACCGAAAAAACGAAGACGTTAATCGTCAACCGGATCACCGTTCACAAACGTAACCATTTTACTTCCGGGCCATGTCGCGTGTATACGTTTCAGGTAACGCTCTGCTTCTTCCCTGCTGTTAAAACTTCCGGTATAATGAAGGGGTTGCTCTCCTCCATCCAACCTTTTTTCAAGACCGTGTGGAAATAAAAATTCTTCCAGGTATTCACCTGGATGGTCATTGCCCACCACCAGGATTTTATACCGGAAAACCGAGTCGGGAGGCGTTTTCGTCAGCTCAGCAATATTTTTATTATACCGGCTCAGCAATTTTCGTGAGTCGTCCAGAAAGGTTTTTAACGCCTGGCGTGAAACTTCATCGTTCACATACCGGGCAGGTGAATGTTCAACGGTTGAAACCGGCAGTATCTTAAATGCTGGTTTAGCGCCCGGCTTTTTATACACCCACTGCAGCCAATAATCCGCAGAATCGATAGCCGTGAAGGAACCTTCGGCAGTAATAACTTTGCTTAACGCCACCTTAAGCATGGCCCCGCCATCGCGGTAGCGCGGGCGTTGCCCGGAAACAAAATTGCCCAACGAATAGGCTACCAGTTGATTGTCTTCCCGGTTCCATTCCATCGGCTGCAGGACGTGCGGGTGCGCCCCGATCACCAGGGTAGCACCGTGGGTAAAACAAAACGCGGCAAGTTTCCTTTGCGTTGGGTTGGGTTGCGACTGGTATTCATCACCCCAATGCATAAACACGATAGTCGCATCCGGGTTAAGCTCACGCGCTCGCAACAAGTCTTGGCGAATAACGGCCGTGTCGATAAGGTTTACGATGTTGGGTTTGGTAACCGGAATTCCGTTGGTGCCATAGGTGTAATTCAGTAACGCCAACCGAAACCCATTCTTCTGAAGGAGCAAAGGATAGGTTGAGGCACGTTCAGCGGAATCGCGAAAGGTTCCGGTGTGTTGTATACCCAGGCTATCGAGCACACGAATCGTGCGTTCCAATCCTTTTTTCCTCCGGTCAACGCTGTGGTTGTTGGCTGTAACCAGAACATCTACGCCCACTTCTTTTAACGTTACGGCCAATTCATCGGGGGCGCTGAACTGCGGATACCCTTTAAAGGGTTTCCCGCCCAGGGTGAGTTCCAGGTTTCCGATGGTGAGGTCGACTGATTGGAAATAAGGCTTTAATAACTTGAAGCATTCCTCGTAATTGTATTTACCGGTGGTTGCAGTATAGGCTGCTTCAATTTGCGAGTCGTGTTGCATGATGTCGCCCAGAAACAGCAGGGATACGCGGGTGGTGTCTTGCGAAAAACTGATTTGAACGCTTGCCGCCAAACAACAGGTGAGGATGAATTGAGGTAGTCTCATGGCATTCAAAAACTCAAAATACGAATTTATGCAGCAAAGGCGTCTGACACCTCAAAGTATCTGACGCCTTAACGCCTTACACGTTAACAATTGAATTCTCTGCAACCGCAAAGATGCGGTCATTTTCTTTAGGCCTGATGCGCGCCATCCCGGTAAACATTCCAAAAGCCGGCAAATACCCTTGCTGCTCGCCAAAATAAAAGCACGGCAACATCATCGACTGTCGTCCCTTGCCAACCAATTGTACTCCCGGATGCAAATGCCCCGAAAGCACGTACTTTCCTTCGGGGATAACTTCCACCGGAAAATGACTCAACGTAAAGGAATCGATCTGTACAATTTCCTGGTGGACCACAATGTTGTTTCTTCTGTATTGATGATCGCTGAGGATATCGTGATTACCCGTTACGAGTTCAAACGATACCTGTGGAAAGGTTTTGGTAAATACACCTGCCGATTCCCAATCCGCATTGTAATGACTATGAAATAAATCCCCAACACAGATCAGGCGCTCGGGTTTCGTTCGTTGCACGAGTTCAATCAGCGTTTCCCAGTTTTTCGTGTTTGCTTTTACCGGTACCGGGATGCCGGCCTTCCGGAAATGATTGATCTTGCCCAGGTGCATGTCGGCCAGCAACAAGATGTTACGGGCTTTCCACCATAATGCTTTTTGCGGCAGCATCACAAATTCCTCCTGTAAAATCTCAACAATCATTACGGTGCCTTGCGATAAATATATAACTTGAACATCATTCAACAGGTCATGGCAAAATTATCAATTCTCCTGGTTTGTATGTTGGTGGTTTCCATTGCCGTAGCGCAGGATATTTTTCAACCCCACCGGTACACGACTTCCTCCGACACCCTTCCCTATCGGTTGCTTCACCCGGAAAAAATTGAACCCGATTCATCCTATCCGTTAATATTATTCCTGCATGGGGCCGGTGAGCGCGGAACCGACAACACACAAAACCTGAAATACATTACCGAGCTTTTTTTGGATGCCGGTACCCGGGAACACTATCCCGCCTACGTACTGGTACCGCAATGCAAACCCGGTGCACGCTGGACACCTGCAGATTGGTTTTCCAAACCCAATGAACCGATAACCTCGGTGGTTGACTTACTCGACTCCCTTAGCGCCTCCCTTCCGATCGATAAAACCCGAATATATGTAATGGGGTTATCCATGGGTGGTTATGGCACCTGGTACCTGATTACCCGTTACCCTGAGAAATTTGCCGCGGCCATTCCGATTTGTGGCGGTGGCGATTGGAACCAAGCCCACACCATCCGCCACATTCCGGTGTGGGTATTTCATGGCAAAAAGGATACAATCGTTAAACCCGAACAAAGCAGGCGTATGGTACAAGCGCTTAAAAAAGCCGGAGGAAAACCACGCTATACCGAATACAAAAAGGCCGGGCACGACAGTTGGACCCCCGCCATGCAGGAGCCCGAACTTTTAGAGTGGTTATTCCACCAAAGATTATTATCCGATTAACCGACCCGGGCGAATATTATAGGTATTATTTTGTTGATCCTACCTTAAAATATTTAACATTCGCTTAATATTGGGGAACCTTTTTAAAACCAACTTTGCGCATCACCTGTGGCTAAAGATCCAATGCTCAAACCCAAGATTACGGAGAAGAGAAGGAAGAACGTAAACGATGTTCCTTATCTAAACCTGTTAGAGTTTGCCACACAAGAAAAGACTTTCCTGCTCATCATTGGGTTCGCCTTTATCCTTGCCGCCTTTGCCACGGGCCATGGCGTATTAGCCATGTGGTTTGGCTTCGCCTTTGCAGCCTATGCAGCCGTTGCCAACGACAGCATTCAATCGCTCGGTACGTTCATTGAAAGTAACCGCGACAAAAAATGGTATGTGCTGTGGCTTTTTACCGGAGGCATTTTACTGGCCACCTTATCGTTCAGTTATTTTTATTTTAATGGCGATGTAACGTATCAGCGCCTGCTGGACGACCAGGGTAACACCAAATACCCCCACCTCGACCAGTTTTCCTACTTTCAGATTATCGCTCCCGTTGTATTGCTGATTCTTACCCGCCTGCGCATGCCGGTGTCTACTACATTCTTATTATTAAGTGTGTTCAGTGCCGACACCAGCGGGATCACGTCTGTGGTGTGGAAAAGTGTTTCCGGCTACATGCTTGCTTTTGTGATTTCCTTCCTGGTCTGGTATTTCGGATTTAATACCATTCGTAAATATTTCAAGAAAAGGAAGTTTCATTTTGGCTGGACGATCGCACAATGGGTGGTGAGCGGAACGCTTTGGTCGGTTTGGCTGATGCAGGATGGTGCCAACATTGCCGTGTTTCTGCCCCGCCAATTAGAGCTGTGGCAATTCATCATTTTTTCCGGGACCATCTTTTTAGGGTTAGGCGTTTTGTTTTACCTGCGGGGCGATAAAATTCAGCAGGTGGTTAGCGAAAAGGTGCGCATATCGGATGTACGGGCTGCCACGTTGATCGATTTTACGTATGTGCTGATGCTGATCTATAAACTTTTTATCAGTACGATTCCCATGAGTACCACGTGGGTATTTCTCGGAACCATTGGCGGGCGTGAGATCGCGGTGAGTCTTTCCAGGCGGAAGAAAGGATCGAAACACAAAAGCAAAGCGCTCAAACTCATTGGTCGCGATTTCCTGTACGCTACCATCGGACTGGTGATTTCCGTTGCGCTCGCTTCAGGCGCTAACCCCACCATCCGGCAAACGATAATTGATTTCCTTGTCGAGCTTTTCACGTAAGTCTACACCTAGTGTCAAGTAAAGTTTTATTCTGATGCACCAAATAATTACAATGGTTTAAAAAGTAAGCAGTAGGCAAGGGGCAGTAGGCAATAAATGCAAAAGAGGTGCTGCCTTATTTAATTGATAATATTGTTTCAAAATTAATTTTGTCATAACACTAGTATAGCGGCCAACTAGTTTTGCAACGTTAGTGTCTCAGCCCAACCTTATTAGCATAGTAAGCTGATGCAAACCACCTCATTCCAACCTTATTACCCTATTTTTCAGCGGAGATCTTTTCAAAAAAGTAGATAAAGGCATCAGTTCTGCCTGCTTTCATCTTTTTTCGAATAAGGTAATAAGGTTGGTGCTTACTATAATCGCTTGTTGCTAAGGTTATAAGGTTAAGGAATGTGTGACCTTACCCATTCACATTTACATTTACACTTAAACTTGAAGTATACTTTACAGCCTATTCCACAAAGAATAATTATGTTCTAAAATTAATTTGTCGCAACACTAGCTGGCTTTACAGGCGAAAAAAGTTTCCCGCAGACCCGCCTGCCGGATGGGCAGGTTTTTCGCAGAGGGAGTTCTGCGTTTATCCGCGCGATCTGATGGATAATAAAACGGTGTGTAACCGCTATAACAATAAGAAGGGTGCAGTGTGGCCACCGCACCCGTTCTCCCAAATAGGACAAACACAAACCTAAACCCGTCCTATCGCTCTTTATGGCCTTAACGGCCGTTACTTATTGATCATTAACACCGGTACCCCTACCTGCTGTGGAATCAAACCTGGTTCATTTCTTCCAAACAAGCGGCCGAAAAATCCATGTTCCCGGATGGTGCAAAGCAAATCCACTTTATTCGTCCGGATAAAATCGGTTAACGAAGTGGTACTTCCGTTTTTACGGGGAATAAATTGGGCTTTAATACCGTGTTCATTGTTGAGGTCTGCAATCCATTCTTTTATAGATTGTTCACCTGATGCGCTTCCGCCAACGGCCATTACGGCCAGTTCCTGCGAAGTGTTTTTTAATAAATTCAGCAGGGGCGCATAGTGCGCTACCCTGTCGGGCTTTTTATTGGTGGCCAGCACCGCCCGGGTGGGAAGCGTAGGGTTATGCGACCCCGGCACAACCAGTACCGGAATTTTTGTGTTTCGGGTAATGTAGCTAACCATGCTGAATCTTCCGGGCTCACTTTCGGTATTGCGACCCACAACAATGATATGCGGATTGATTTTATGGATTTGTTTCAGCAGGTTTTGGGGAACATTTCCTATTTGAATGTCATCTTCTACGGTAACGCCTTCCATCGAAACAATTTCCCGCAGCGAATTCATTTTACCTTTCGCCCTCCGGTTCAACCGGTCGAGGTTCCAGTTCACCACCACCGGGTTTTCCGACTCCGGCAATTCATCCAGGTCGATAACGTGGCTCAGCTTTACTTCACCTCCGGAAGTTCGGGCCAGCATAATGGCATACTGCAAGGCATTGTACGAGCAGTCTGAAAAATCAACCGGAACGAAATAGGTTAGCTTCTTCATACCTTAATTGTTTTCGATGTATTCCATTTCCGAAACTTTCTTTTGCCCGTTGCCACTGGAAGCACGTTGTGCCCGGTTTTTCCGGATAAGCTCAACGTCAATGTTTTTGGCTTCCGCCTGTTTTTCAAAATCTTCAATGATCTCCAAAACATCATGATCCACACTAACCGACTTGCTCATATCGATGGTTACCTTCGAGCCCTTTGGCACACGGCTCAGCTCATTTTTAATGCTGCCTTTATTCAGAAACACTACTTCTTCGGCCAGTGTAAGCTTAACCTCTTCCGGTCCTGTCGCTGATTTCTTTCTGTGGAGGAAATAAGAGTTCTTATAGCTGTTTCGCAGAATAATCACCACGGCCACGGCCATTCCAATACCAATACCTTTCAGCAGGTCGGTAAACACCACGCCAACTACCGTTGCCATGAAGGGTAAAAACTGGCTCCAGCCTAATCGCGCCATCTGGCGGAACATGGAAGGCTTGGCAAGTTTATAACCCACTACCAACAACACGGCAGCCAATACTGCCAATGGAACCATATTTAAAATGCCGGGTATAAACATCACGCACAACAACAACAATACACTGTGCGTTATGGCCGATAGTTTGGTACGACCGCCCGATTGAATGTTGGCCGAACTTCTCACAATTACCTGCGTAACCGGCATCCCGCCAATCAGTCCGGAAACCATGTTGCCAGCACCCTGCGCAACCAACTCGCGGCTGGTGTCGGTGGTGCGTTTGTACGGATCCAGTTTATCGGTAGCTTCTACCGACAATAAGGATTCAAGACTGGCCACAATGGCCAGGGTAAAGGCAACAATCCAAACGTTCTGGTTGAACACTTGGGTGAAGTCGGGCAACGTAAACTGGCTTACAAAACCGCCAATGCTTTCGGCAACCGGAACAGTTACCAGGTGTTGTGGCGACAATGACCATTCGGGAAAATATGCTTTGGTTACAACCTGGTAAAAAATCCCAAAAACCACCGCAACCAGCGGCCCCTGAATTAATTGAAATACCCGGCTTACCTTCGACAGGTATGATTCCCAGATAAAAATAATTCCTAATGAAACCAGACTTACCACAACCGCTCCGGGCGTAATGGCATCGAGCATATAAATGAGTTCGGTAAAGGTGTTGTGCCCATCGGCCTGAACAAAGGCCAGGTCGCCTTCATAATCGACATCATAGCCAAAGGCATGGGGAATTTGTTTCAGCACAATGATGATCCCGATAGCGGTTAGCATACCTTTAATCACAGACGAAGGAAAGTAGTACCCGATTACCCCGGCTTTCGCCAGACCGAGGGCAATCTGGATAAGCCCGGCCAGCACCACGGCTACCAGGAAAATTTCAAACGAACCCAACTGGGCAATAGCCGCAAAAACAATTACGGTTAGTCCGGCAGCTGGACCGCTTACACCGAGTTGAGAATTACTGATAGACCCCACTACAATTCCGCCCACCACTCCGGCTATTATGCCCGAAAACAATGGTGCACCACTGGCGAGCGCAATGCCCAAACAAAGTGGTAGCGCTACAAAAAATACAACAACGCTGGCCGGTATGTCATGTCTCCAGGATGAGAAAAAATTTCCGTTTTTGTCAAATACACTCATAAATGAATTTCAGATTAATGAACTGCAAGGCTACGGCAGGCAGATTAACCTGAAATTAGAGCTACATTAGAAAGTGATTAGAATTGTTTAAGAAAGGCGAAAACAGGAACTAATCACTCAAAACAAGGGGTAATGTTATGGTAACTGTTGTTCCTTTATTCAATTCTGATTCAACATCCAGCTTGCCCTCGTGCATTTCAACAATTCGAAGGGTTAAGGGTATGCCGATACCGGTTCCCCTGATCTGGCGAACATTTTCGGCTCTGAAAAAGGGTTGGTTGATTTTGGGGATGTCGTCAGCCGGTATGCCAACGCCCTGGTCTTTTACGGAAATCATAACCGAATCATCCCCCACCCGCAGGCTAACGATAACCTCAGCATCCGATGAAAATTTGCTGGCGTTGTCGAAAATATTAATGAAAGCGGTCTGCAATAAATTGTTGTTGCCATAAATAATAAGGCCGTCTGCGCTTATTGAATCGAAATCGAATCGAATCTGGTTATCCGGATCAAGGAGATCAAATTTATTTTTTGCAACGTCCAGTAATTTCGTCACGCGGATGTCTTCACGCTTAATGTCCGGGTTATAGGTTACCGTTGAAAGTTGCAGGAGGTTGTTCACCAGCAGGTTAAGCCGGTCTGCTTCCTGGGCGATGTTTTTGAGCGACTCGCGGTAATAATCGGGTGCACGTTCCAGTTCCAGGGCCACTTCGGCTTCGCCCAGAATGGCGGTGAGCGGATTGCGGATTTCGTGCGATGCATTGGCCACAAAAAGCTTCTGCATGGTAAACGCGCCTTCGAGGCGGTCGAGCAGGTTGTTGAAGGCAATGGCCAGTTCACCCAATTCATCATCGGGGTTGAACACATTCAAACGCTCGTGCAAATTTTTAACACTGATGGCGTTGGCCTTTTTAATTTTCCGGGAGATGGGCCAGATGAGGGATTGCGAAATGTAATGGCTGAGTATACTCATGGCAGCAATGCAACCCGACATGGCCAATACGATTATGGTACGCAGGTTCGCCAACACGCGCATCCCCACTTTGTCTACGGCCGTGATGATTACCGCAAAGTCACCCTTTGGCAAATGAAATATCCGGGCAGCACCCTGTACGGTATCCGTATTATAATACGCCTCTTCCCTCAGTTCCAGGTTTTGCAAAAAATCTTCCGGGTAGGTGTATTTCAAGTGGATTTTCCAGTCAACCGTAAGCTCAATTACCTCCTCGGTTTCGTCTGGCAGGGAGTGCAGAAACTGTTCCCTGATTTTATCGTAATCCTCATCGGAAAAAGTTTCGCGTTCCAGAAATACTTTTTCAGCAATTTCAATGCGTGCCCGCAGCCGCTGAAAGAATTCATTCTTCCGGTACTCGGCCGAAAAATAATACACCGATACTCCGAACAGCAGAATGATGATGGCCGAAGCCAGGCTGAAGTACAACGTAAGCTTATGCCTGATTTTCACGGTCTGTCTTTTAGCGTATACCCCATGCCCACAACCGTCTTGATCAATGGTACTTCAAAATCATGATCAATCTTTTTGCGCAGGTAATTGATGTACACATCCACTACATTGGTACCGAGGTCGTGGTTGATGTCCCACACATTTTCCAGGATGTCGGCCCGCGACACCACCCGGTTTTTATTAATCAGTAAATACTCAAGCAACCGGAATTCACGGGCGGTAAGTTCTATCCGCTTCTCCTCGCGGTGTACTTCTTTGGCTTCGGTATCGAGGGTCAGGCTATCGGCTGTCAGCACACGGCCTACCACGGTTTTCCTGCGGGCCAGGGCATGGATTCTTGCCATCAACTCCCGGAACTTGAACGGCTTGGTCAGGTAGTCATCGGCACCTACCATAAGGCCGCCAACAATATCATCGGTTGTGCTCAAGGCCGTGAGCATCAACACCGGGGTTTGATTGCCTTGTTCTTCACGAAGTTTCCTGCACACATCGATACCATTCATGCCAGGCATCACGATATCGAGAATAATTACATCATAGGTGTCGCCAAGCGCCATCGTGAACCCGGTAACGCCATCAAATGCCTGTGCCACCAGAATACCGTGATCTTCAAGGCCCTTGCGGATAAAGGCCGCAACCCGTTGCTCGTCTTCAATCAGTAGTATCTTCAAAAACGTAAGTTTTAACCGTTCAATTTACAAAAATGAAATCAGCTGGGTAAACCGACAGAATGATTCAATCTTCTTTCTTCCGGTTAAATTCACGGTTCAGCATGATAAAAATGCCCGACAACACCAGGAAGCAGAAAAAGGATAACAGGTAATTGACGCGCGTTGCATTCTGAGCAAGATGTTGTTGCTCGTTTTCCAAGAACCGGAGCTTTTCGCGTCCGCGCACTTCCAGGGTTTCAATCAACCGGTTTATGTTGTTTTTTAATTCCGACTCCTGCTGCACGGAAAAGTAGGCGGCCCGTATGGCTGCATCGGCTTCAAACGCTAACCGGCAATACGCTATTAACCGATCGTGTGCCCGGAGTAACGAATCAATATCAGCCGAAAACGCAGGATGACGGTCGCCAAAAGTTTTTAATTGCTCAGCGGTTTCAAGCCGGGTGTGTTTCCTGAATTCGTCCGCAAACTGAGAATCACCGGTAATCCCATATCCGCGGTAAGCGGAAATGATGTTGCCCGATTGTTTATACACGCCATCGAGGTTTTGCATCAGCAGGTTGGCTTCCTGAAGTTCGCGGCTGATGGAAAGGTATTGACGATTATTGTTTACCGAAAAAAAAGTAATGAAAAGCAACAGTATCAATGTAGCGGAAAATGCCGCAATAAGTTTTACGCCTGGGCTTGATTTCATAAGGGCTCAATCAGGATAAACCGAATGTACTAATTTTCTTCGGATTTCCCCGAAAGGGTTAGCTTTTCTGAACCTGGGCTGACCACTATTCCATTGTTGCTGGTTGCTGCTGGTGCATCCCCTTCATGCATCTGATCGATACTAACCATGTCGGTTTTGGATGTGATCTCCCGGATCACGCGGTCAAGGTCGTGTGCCGATTTCATAATCATCTTAAACAAATCATCCTGGGTAACGTTGGAGCCGTCTATCTTATCGATCAGGTTAATGAGGCCCATGATGCGGGCCAGGGGTGCCCGCACTTCGTGCGATTGCTTCCACGCAATGTCGCGCAGCCGGTTGTTCTGTTCTTCAATAGCCGCGATGTACTTGAGGCGTTCAGTAATGTCGTTCACCAGCACCACTTCGGATTTTTTTCCTTTGTAATCGATGATGTTGCCGCGGATGTCGACAAAAATAAGTTCTCCGCTTTTTTTCTTATGCCGGTACACCGATTTTGAAAGCCCTCGGCTTTCCCTTATCCGAAGTTCATGAATATCCTGTTCAAGGGCGGGTATGTCAACTTCGAGGCGGATATCTTTGATACTCATGGCCAGAAACTCTTCCTTCGAGTAACCATAATGATCGATGGCGGCCTGGTTTACATCCAAAAATTGTAGTGAGTCCAGGCAATACACCCACATGGGCTGCGGACTTAAATGAAACAAGTCGCTGTAGCGTTTTTCGGAAT
>CAZOYJ010000115.1:0-11116 GCA_964583905.1 uncultured Roseivirgaceae bacterium | reverse complement strand
TCGTGTCGTATTATTTTACGGAAAAACAAGTTAGGGATAAGAAGTTTGTGAAGCAGGTTGCGGAGGTATGCAAAGCTGTAAAACCGTTGAATGATTTTTTATCGGAGGCTTTGCAGTAGGCTGTTCAAGTAAAAAGGCCCCCAACACAAGCATTGAGGACCTTTTCCAACTAAATAGACAATAAATGTCTTGCGTAAAGGTAGGATGGTGGGTGGCGCTGCGAAATACCTAAAACCCGGTATTTTTGATTCAGTTTGTGCGGAAGTTACGCTCCTGTTGAGGGTAACAGAGTATTTGAAATTCCATAGCGGTAGCGGAATTTTTAATGGTCCTCCCAATCGAACTCTTCAAGCGATAACTCTACCGCCTTTTTCTTCTTTTTGTTTTTGAAGATGTCCTTTAACTCCTGCACTTCTTTTTTCAGGTCTGAAACAATTTTATTTTTTACCGCTTCGGTGTCGTACTGAACGCGGTAATCATCGGTTGTGCCGGTGATTTTAAGGTATAGTTTGGTGCGGCCTTCCATTTCTTCAAGGGCGCCTGCAGCTTCTTTGATGTCAATCTTCCGTTTGTTGTTTAGGGGAGTTACAATCCGGTAATTAATGTGCTGATCGAAGGTGTGGGTGCCGCTGATTTGCATTACGGTAACGTTGCTGCGTACTTCCATCAGGGGTATGTACACGGTTTTGTTTTCGATGTGGATATCGTTTTTCAAATCGGCAAACCGGAGGGCGCTTAAGCCTTCATCGTCCAGGTATTTATTCAGTTTATTCAGCGGCTCAAACTGGTTCAACTCACCGTTGCGAATAATGGCGCTGATATCGGCCACCAGGGTTTCCTGGAATAGTTTAAGGTTTTGATTCAACGTAAAATCCAAACTCACATCGGCATACGTACTTCCCTTGAGGTGTTTATCCTGGATAAACGTTTGTTGAAAATTTTCAAATACGTAAAAGATACTGTCGGCCCGAAGGCCATTTAATTTGAACGTGCCCGACACATCAATGGCTTTTCGGTTCTGGGCATTCACCAATCCCGAAAGGGTTAAATCGCCTCCCATTGTTTTTACTTTAATGTTCCGCGAAACGGCCACTTCATTTTTCACCAACAGATCGCCTTGAAGTGCGCGCCCTGAAAATCGTTTGTACTGAAGGTTGCCCACATAACAATTGAAATTCAGGTTCAGGTTACGCGAAATGCTGAACTCGTACTCGTTTGATTTTCCAGGTTCGGTTTCTTTACCGAATCCAAATACTAAGAGTTCGTCTACATTGAGGTAATTGGCCCGCAAATCGGCTTCAATACCTACGGGTTGATTTTCAAACAGCAAAAACGTAACGATGTTTTTAAACAACCCATTCAACTTGAAGTCGCTGCTGCCCAGCATACCCGTAACATCACTCAATGCCAGGTCGTTGTTATTGAACCGGAAATTTCCACTGAGGCTTTTTACGGGTATTTCATCAGTCCCATACAGGAAGTTGAGGTTTTTAACCTCCACCGATCCCCGCGTAGAAGTGCGTTGCGCAGTAGTTTTATTTTTTAACCACGACAAGCGCCCTTCAAAGGTCAGGTCGGCAACCAAGGTTCCGGAAACCTGTTTGAGTACGGCAATCGGGTAAATTCCGGTAAGGGCTTGTGCATCGGCTTCGCCTTTAAAATTCAGGATAATGTCGGAGTCGTTGAAGTTGCGCACCACCAGGTTGGCCTGGAAAGGTTTGCCGTTTAATTTTCCGGTAATGTTTTTAAGCGACAACACGGCCAATGAAGCATTGCGAAACGAACTGGTGGCAAACGAACCTTCCAGGTTAGCCTCTTCAATTTTAGCCGAGGTCTCAGGATGGGTGATGGTGGCTTTCTTAAATCCAAACTCAGCGGTTACGGCCGGACTTTTAACCGCACTGATTTCACCCAATACCTGCGCCCGGAAATACATGTCGCCAGAACTTTTATAGCGAATAAATTTTTCGGTAACCTGCTCGGGCAGCAACGACAATAAGGTTTGAATGTCGGTTTCCTTTCCTTCTACCTGAAGGTTTATTTCCGCATGATTTTTCCAGCCATACGAACCTTCTACGTTAAAAAAAGAGGTTTTGAGTTGGAGCTCGGAAGGATTAAACCGGATTTGTTTTTCCTCATCATCATACAGCAGAGAGGTGTTTACATAAAAGGATTTATTTTCCAGAAAAGAAATGTCATTGATCAGCAGTTTTTCGGTGGTAACATCACCTTTGGCCTTAATCGTATACTCATTTCCGGATGACCGGATGAATGCATACAACTGATCACTGGAAAATGTCAGGTCTTCGCCCTGTTTCAAATCGTGATACCGTACGCGCGTATGGAAGAGGGTTACGTTCTTCAATTCAAACGTAACACGTCCTCCATCGGCCGATTCTTTGGTTATGGTGTAGTTGTTTACTCCGCTTGCATCAATTTTCAGGTTCGCTTCACTGTCTTTTACTTTCATGCCCTGAATGGTGTATTGCCCTCTGTACACATCCAGCGGACTCAGGTGAAAGGAAATTTGCCTGGCCGTAAGCAGCGGGTATTTTCCGGGATGACTGTCCTCTACATAAACATCGTTGAACACAATGGAAATGTTCGGGAAGCGTTCGAAAACCGAAACTTCAATCTTACCTACCTTAATAGGCGTGCTGATCCGTTCGTTGGCCTTTTGAATAAACTGGGCAATGATTTTATCCTTAAACAGGAAGGCGGAAATCAGCAGCGAAATAAATACTACGGCTGAAACCAGCAAGGTATAGAAAAGTACTTTCCGCCAGGTTTTCAAGTTTAAAAAATGGTTTTACAAAAATAGTGTACAAAGTTTAAACCAAAGCGTAATGGCCTTTATTGTTTTGGGTTTGATTTATTTACGGAACGATGACCGGCTTACTTAGCCAACCGAAACCGTGTACAGGTTGTTTTCTGAAAAGTGATTGACGGCCAGTTCCTGCAAGGTGACTCCCGTTAGGCTTAAAAGCTGATCGATGAGTTGTTGGTAGTAGTTTACGGGCAGGTTAAAAAGCGTGATTAGTTTTATCCGGTCTGCGTGGGCAAAGGGTGTACTTAATTCCGTTTGAAGGCTTCCGATGAAATGATTTCGGGCCACCTCAAGTTCCTTATCGGTAACGGATTGATTTCTTAGTTGTGCAAGTTCACCTTTAATTTCTCGAACGGCCAGTACGCGGTTTTCCTGGTTTACATCTGCGCCAATAGCGAAGTAACTGGCGTGTTTAAGGGGATGTATGGAAGAATGAATGCCATAGGTTAACCCTTTTTCTTCGCGGATGTTTTTCATCAGGCGTGAGCCAAAAAACCCCCCCAGAATATGATTTAATAACAGCAGGCCCGGGTAATCGGGGTGAGCCCGGTCAATGGATAATTTCCCGATCCGGATAGAAGTTTGAATGCTGTTTTCTTTGGTGAGGTGATACTCTCCTGAAGTTTCCGGTATTATTGAATGTACTTTTGGTTTTACCGCTCGCGATTCTATCGCGCTGAATTTGTTACCGATGATGCGCTTAACCTCGTCTGATAGTTTACCGGATACAAAACCAGTGAATTGACCGAAGTGATTATCCCTGAATGCAAGTAACTGTTCTGGTTGAATGCGATCGATGTGGTTGCTTTCGATATCGTACCCATAGGGATGAGAGTTCCCGAAAAGATACTTTCGGAATTCCCGGGCTGCCAGAAAATTTGTTTTTTCAAGGTTGATGTTTAATCCTTGTTTGTAGATGTCGGAGGCCTGGCGTAGTTCATTTATTGGGAACGTGGCCTTTGAAATAATATCCAAGAGCAGATCGAGGACAGCGATAACATTTTTAGGTAAGCCATAAACAGCAACTGAAGTAAAATCAAAACCCGGATGAATTTCCAGGTGAACGCCATAAAAATCAAACTGATGGGTAATGTAATAGCTGTCGTGACTGGTTGTGCCTTTGGGAAGTAAGGTGGATGTAAAATGTGAAATGCCCGGCTGGGATTCATGCCATTTGCCGGCCTCAAAAACCACTTCAAGTTTTAAAACTTCCTGTTCACCACCATTGATAAAGTAAAGCTTGCTGTTGTTGGGGAGTGCCTGAAACTCCGGGGTAAGAAGTGCAAATGAATTACTTTGTATGAAGGGCGGGGGCGATGTACGATCAAGCATGGAAATGGTCAATCATTCATCCTTGCCTTCCACCTGGAGCATCAAGGTAAACCGTAGGGTTTCAGCCAGCGGATGTTCTCTTCGGTTGGTGGGCACAATGTAGGCCACATCAATACCAAACCGCTCCTTTCTGAAACCCAGGCCAAGCGTCATGTATTTCCGGTTGCCCTTGTCTTTCGATTCGTGAAAGTAGCCCACACGGCCCGCAAAGGTTTTATTATACCAGTACTCAACGCCCATGTTGATGATAATTTCTTTTAACTCTTCTTCAAATCCGCCCGGGGCATCGGTAAACGAACTGAACATTCCGCCTAAAACGGTTTGTCCATCGTCTATGGTGGGCACCATGAGTTTATTGAAGTCGAGAATAAAGGAGAAGGAATTAAACATATCCAATTCGGTAGTGTACACTGCTCCAAGCCGCAGATTGGTAGGAATAAAATCTTTATTCTGATTATCGGTATAGGAAAGTTTTGCCCCAATATTGGAAATAATAGCTGCCAACGACAGCGTGTTATTTCGAGTTCCTTTCAATGGTTTGCTGTAAAAAACGCCAAGGTCGGCAGCCACACTGTTGCCGGGCTTTGCATCAACCGTGCCGGAAGGGCTTTGACTAAAAGCGCCTGTCAGGTTTGAGTGAATGTATCTTCCGGTTAAGCCCACGCTGAAGTTTTCAGTAAGCATCCGTGAGTAAGTCAAGTCGAAAGCAAATTCACGCGGACGAAAATCACCAAGAGGTTCGTTTCCAGTGCCCCTGAAACTGATATCACCCAAGTCAAAATATTTCATCGATAAGGCCACAGCTTGTTCACGACTGATTTTGTAATATCCGGTTAAGTACGCTATCCACATGTCGTTAATAATCTTACCCAGCCAGGGCGTATAGGAAATCGAGCCGCCATATTCAGAATCTATAAACACTAACTTGGCGGGATTCCAAAAGGCTGAATTCGGATCAGGACTTGTTGCAGCACCGGCATCTCCGAGTGCCGCGCTCCGGGCATCGGGGCTGATGGTGAGAAATGGAACAGCTGTTGTAATTACACGAAAGGTTGTGTCGCGACCGGTTATCGATTGTGCATCAGACAAGTGCGGGATAATCAGTACGGCAACCAGGGCCAGGCCTACAAACTTCATCGGATTTCTTTTCAAGGGGTTAAAGATAATCAATTCACTATAATAAGCTTTGTAACGCGCTCATTTTTAGAGCCATCGGCTAAAGAACGAACCACCAACTGTGCTAAGTATAGGCCGGGCTTAAGAATTTTATCCGGATCATCCTCCCGGGATAACTCAACCAGGTTAACCTGGTAGGTGCTTTCGGTTATCTGGAAGGTGTATGATCTCAATAAATTGCCTGTATAGTCGTATAGAGCGAGGGTTGCATCTAGGTTCGCGCCTGCCTGGTTATGCGTAAAGAACAGGTTGGTTTTAGCACTAAACGGATTAGGATAGCTGGCAAAGTTTTCAATAACCAATGCCGGACTGTTGGTTACAGTAAAATCGATGCTGGCCTGGCCGGGGTTGTTGTGGGTGTCCCACGCCCGAAGGGTAAGCCGGTGTTTGCCGGGAGGCAGATTATTCAGTTTGAAGGTGATGGTTCCATGGGTAAAGTCGTCTGCATCGGCATCGTAATAATCGTTTAATATAAAGATATCGGTGTCATCTAACACGGCAATAATACTGTTGCCAATACCATAGCCCGAAATATTGATACCACTTTCATCAAAAAGTTTGGCCAGCAACGTTGTGTTTGTTCCAGTAATGCCGCCACTTTTAAAAGTGGCATCTCCTAAATAAAGTTGAATAACGGGTGGTGTGTTATCGGCTTCCACATTTTCTTCACTTGATCCGATGTTGAAATCTTGCGAAAAGCCGGAGGCATCAGCCCGATCCTCATCGGAATAGGCATATACACTTAGCTTGCCCACGTCAATCGCATAGGCAATGTTTTTAGGCATCACAAATTCAAACGCAAACGAACCGTTGGTTACGGAAGCCTTTCCGCGGAAAAGAGCATTGTGCCATTGGGTGTAGGCAAACGGTGGGTTTTCATTGCCCAACGTAAGAAACGATGTTTTCTTATCGAAAAGCGTAGCTTCCAATGTTCCGTTAAAGTTTTCTATTTTACCCAATTCATCCACTATTTCTCCGTTCACGATCACTTTCGATAAGGCTTTCAACACATCACTATTCGTTGAAGTGGTTATGGAATTTATTGCAATGTCGTACTCAGGCATAGCCAATGACATGGCGGGATCGCCAATAAGTGAAAAGTTCCGGTTGGAAACTCCGGTAATGCTATTGTTTTTTGTCCGCCTGAAGATTTCGCCCAACGAAAGATTTTTCCCGCCCACTTTTTGAAATAAAGCATTGTAGAAAGCCTGGTTTAATTCAAAGTTAGTGCTTGAGCTTACGGGGCGGGCCGTGGTCACTAATCCAATGGCGCCACCTTTCGGTTGAAGCATACTTAACTCGCCCCCGGAAGGCAATAGCGGATCGTCTTGCCGGCCGAATTCGCACGTTGCCGTTACCAATAAGGGTAGGCGTTCATTTTTCAGGTTAAAGATCAATAGGTCATCAAGAATTCGTTCCTGTGCCCAAAGACGTTCCGATCCGTGACCTGTGTAATTAATAATAAGAGAACCCTCATTAAAGGCTTTCTCAATTTTATTTTTTGTTTCAGGTGAGATCTGACCTCCGGCCCCGGGTATTTGCGGATAAGCATCCAGGTAAATTTTACGCGTGTTATACGAGGGAAAATTCTGATCTATAAATTGAGCCATCTGGTCGGCCTGGCTTTGATGAATATTAAAGTCGCCATCATCCGCCACAAACACAATGTTCTTCCGCCAGTGGCCAAACCGTTTTGAGGCGGTGTCGTAATGAATCAGTTTATCCACAACGTCACGCGCTTCGGCCGGTGATTTGACCGGAATCCGGCCAACGCCAATATCCAGGGTATGTGCATCGGCTGGATTTTCGCGCCATTCGCCTTCGTGGTTTTCAAGAAACCCGAAGTAATCATCAGAAGAATACGTTTGTAAAGGATGAAGTGAATTCCTCGATTGGTAAGTGGGCACAAAATTCTTGTTGTCCACCACCACATCCATATAATCGTATGAACATTTTCCGAAAAGCAAAAGCGATTTTAAGGCGTTCGGATTCTTGTCGTAAAAGTATTTGGCCAAATCGCGGATAGCGGTTACATCTTGCTTCCCGCCAGAAAATTCGTTGTACACCTCATCGGTTGTTACCACCATGGTTGAAATACCATTATGGCTTTCACGATGCGCTTTTAAACGTAATGCCTCTGGTTTAAAATCCGGATGAGTAATAATAAGCAAGGAGGGTGTCGGCATTCCCCGGATGTTTTGATTGGCAACCTGACCGATCAATTGAGGTGCAGGTGCCCCCGGTACAAAGGCGATAAATTCTTTTAAGATGGTGGTGGGTGTAGAAAATGATGTAGTCGCAGTGCCCGCGCTGAACCGTGCAGTTTGAAACAACGGTGCGTCCGGGTCGGTGATATCCCAAACTATAGCCGCTGCATGGCTTTGCTTAACTTCAAAAGTTGAAACAGGGTGTTGAAGACTTGCTGTTGACCGGAAGCGCAATTGATCTTTGAAGCGCAAGTGTTCAACGGTTTGAAGCAGAAAAAAATCCAGGTAGCCAACGGAACGCACACCCGGGCTTTTAATGTATTGGTACCGGAGTTCCTGAACAGGCCTTGCGGCTGCACCCACACCCTCAGCATTGGTGAACAGGGTATCCAGCGCGTGCCTTCCTTTTAAACCGTATTGGGTGTTGGGAATGGGCAAAAGTTGTTGCTGGCCGATTTGTACACCGTTTAAAAAAATGTTAAATGAGGTGTTTCCGTAGGATTGCGCCATCACATCGGATATTAATTTGATAGGCGACTGTGCAACCACCTGGCCGGTCTCCAGCCGAACGGTTAATTCGGTAGTTAAATCAAATCGTTCTCCAAACCATTCGCGCCCCGATTTCAACTCATTGTATTGGTTGATTTCGTGATAGGAATAATTTTCGAACACATCTACAACCGGAAAACCCGACCCCTCATCATTTCGGGTTGTTACGCGTTTTCCCGGTGTATCGCCCACCGTGATGTAGTAGTAATTGAATTTCGAATAAAGGTTTTTCTGGTAATAAAAGACATCGCGAGCTTCATCATACTGTACATAATCAGGCCCTTCGGCATAAAAAAGAATGTAATCCTGCGCATGAAACACCCCGTCATTTTCACCCTGAACAAAAATGGCAACTTCGGTTAAATCAACGGGTCGTGGAGCACTGTTGGCTTGCGGAAGCATGCCGCTGCTGTGGGTATACACCTTTATTCTTCGTGGGTCGGTATTCGAAGCAAACCCCATTTTTCTAAACAAGCTTTGGTCGATCCGGTAAACGCCAGGCTTGGAAACAGCCACTTTATACCACTTGCCCACAGTAAGTACGGAAGATTGCGCCCCGGCATGAAAAGCGGCCAGTACCAACAGCATGGAAATAAGACCAGTTGTTCGCAATGAATGTATGGTTGCAACCTTCAGCACAGGGGCGGAATTATTTACTTCTTTTTTTATTTAGAAAATAACCGTACACCTAACGATAAACCGAGATACAAAAGTATCACTAGCGGTATTGCCGGAGCTTTAAATACTGCCAAAAGGGCTATAGAAAGTAAAAGGAAGATAAACCTGATTTTGTTCTCCTGCCACCGGTAATTTTTGAATTTCATCGCAAATAACCTGATGGGCGATATCAGCAGCCACGATAAAATCAGCGTTATGGCTGCCAACACCCAGGGTTGACGTAGGGCTTCTTCAAGCCACCCGGTTTGCAACGGCAAGGCTGATATAAACAAGGCATTGGCCGGTGTGGGCAAGCCTTTAAAGGAATCGCTTTGGGTTTCGTCAATATTGAAAATGGCCAGCCGGAGCGCGGAAAAAATGACGATTAAAAAGGAAAAGTAAGGAAGCAGTCCGTCTGTGCCTGCGGGCCATAGTTTATACATAATCACGGCCGGCAACAATCCAAAGCTGATGACATCGGCCAATGAATCCAACTCCTTCCCAATGGGGGAACTTACGTTTAGCGCACGTGCCGTAAACCCATCCAGAAAATCGAATACACAGGCTGCCCAAACAAAGTAAGCGGCCGGTACAGCATTGCCCTCCAACACAGACGCAATCCCGAGGCTTCCACAAAGCAGGTTTAAACTGGTAAGAAAATTAGGCAAGTGTCGGGTCATGCGCTTATTCTTGGATCAGGGCACAAAACGGATTGGTTCTTTTTTCGTACCCGATTGTGGTGGTAGGGCCATGCCCGCAATATACAGTAACCTCTTCAGGTAGCGTGAAAAATTTTTGATGGATGCTGGAAATCAACGTATCGAAATCGCCACCGGGTAAATCGGTTCGTCCGATGCTGTTTTGAAACAACACATCCCCACCCATCAGGCTTTTACTGTCGACATGATATAGGGCAATGTGCCCCGGGCTATGACCGGGAACAAAAAGTATTTGCAGCGTTTGATTGCCAAACTGTACAATGGAATGTTCATCCAGAAACCCATCGGCTTCCGCATCCTGGTATTGATAAAAGCCGTAATTAGGCGCATACGTTTTTACAGCCTTTAAATAGGGTTCTTCAAGTTTGTGAATGTACAGGTTTACACCAAACTGATGCTTAACAAATGCGTTGCCCAGCACATGATCGATGTGGCAATGGGTGTTGATGAGTTGGGTTACCCTGAGTTGATTGTCGTTGATAAAACCGGTCAGGATTTTCTCTTCGTGGTTTTCAAAACAACCCGGATCAACGATGATGCACGCTTTTGTTTCATCGTACAGCACGTAAGTATTTTCCTGAAACGGGTTAAACTCAAAACCTTTTATGTGTAACATGATAATCGATTCAACATCAAAATTAATCCGGATTTCCGTTATTTGACGGATGGTGAGCTTGATTTTAACGGGATGTCCAGTAAAGCAATAGATTATATTATCATTGGTCAGGGACTTGCCGGCTCCTGCCTGGCGTTGCAGTTGCTTTTCAAGAATAAAAAAATCCTGGTAATCGATAAGCCCCACCCCCATTCAGCAACCAGCGTGGCGGCCGGCTTGTTTAATCCGATTACCGGCCGGAAAATGGCCAAAACCTGGATGGCCGATGAAATATTTCCATTCCTTTTTAATTTCTACAGTAGGGCAGAAACGTTTACCGGTTCGAAATTTTTTTATGCCATGCCGTTGTACCGCCCCTTTATTTCGGTTGAAGAGCAAAACGAATGGATGGGTAAAAGTGTGGATGCAAATTTTACGGCTTACATCGATGCGCTACATACCAACCCGGTGTTCACACACCAGGTGAAAAATCAATTTGGAGGTTTGTTGGTAAAACAGTGTGGGTATTTGAATACCAACGTTTTTTGCCGGGCCGTTCGCAATCACCTAGCCGTAATCGGGGCTTTGCTGGAGGAACATTTTGATGAAGCCTCGCTGGCTTTTCATTCCCACACCGTATCATATAAAGGGTGGACGGCACAGAAAATCATTTACTGCACAGGCGAGCAGGTCAGGCAAAGCAGGTACTTTTACTGGCTTCCGGTTAAACCGTTAAAAGGTGAAACACTCACACTAAAAACAGAAGCGGAGGTTTCGGTAATTTTTAACCGTGGGGTGTATGTTGTGCCGGATATCTGGAAAGTGGGAGCAACCTATTCCAAACTTGACGACACCAGAATGGTAACAGCAACGGCCCGAACGGAGTTAACCGAAAAGCTCAATGAATTAATTTCGTTTCCCTATACGGTTACCGGGCAAGATTGGGGCTTTCGGCCCACCACACCCGATCGCAGGCCCCTATTGGGTGCACATCCGCAATTTGAACAATTGGTAATTTTTAATGGTTTGGGAACAAAAGGTGTTAGTCTGGCTC
>CAZOYJ010000114.1:3003-11220 GCA_964583905.1 uncultured Roseivirgaceae bacterium | reverse complement strand
AAATTGCGCATAATTAGTTTATTTTCCGCAAAGGTTACGCGCTACTATTACCCCATCGGCAAGCCAGTATTACTAAATTGTTAAGGGCTAAAATCCTGCTTAAATGATTGATTTACAGCTAAATCGTATTATTACGATAGAAGACTGTTGAAAGCTTTGTTAGGGTGTTATTATTCAGTTTAAAAAATCCTTACGGGATTGTTAAGCGAAACATTATTTGCTGATGGGCACCTTGCTCAGAATAGCCTTGATGATATCGTTGGTTTTAACGTTGTCGGCTTCGGCCTCGTAGTTCAGCAAGATGCGGTGGTTCATCACATCCAGGGCAACTTCTTTGATGTCTTCCGGCAGCACGTAATCGCGGCCTTCCATGTAGGCTGCAGCTTTGGCGGCCAAGTTTAAGTTGATGCTGGCGCGGGGGGAGGCCCCGAATTGAATGTAGGGTGCTTGCTCGTGGAGTTTATACTCCAGCGGTTTTCGCGTGGCAAATACCAGCTCGATGATATAGCGCTCCAGCGATTCAGAAATCTTTACCTTATTAACCTGCTCTCGAACCTCAAAGATATCTTCTTTGGTGAGGAGCGGATTAACCGTAAAGTTGAACTGCATGTTTGAAATTCTGCGCATAATTTCCAACTCCTGCTCCTTACTGGGATAATCCACAAACACCTTCATCATAAAGCGGTCGATTTGCGCTTCGGGCAACGGGTACGTGCCCTCATTCTCCACGGGGTTTTGTGTAGCCAAAACCAGGAAAGGTTTGTCGAGTGTAAAGGTGGTTTCACCTATGGTAACTTGCTTTTCCTGCATGGCCTCGAGCAATGCCGATTGCACTTTTGCCGGTGATCGGTTGATTTCATCGGCTAGAATAATGTTCGCGAAAATCGGCCCTTTCTTTACTTCAAACTTGCCTTCTCGCTGATTGTAGATCATGGTGCCCACCAAATCGGCCGGCAGTAAATCGGGTGTAAACTGAATGCGCGAAAAATCGAGGTGAAGTACCTGCGCAAGGGTGCTTACCGTGAGCGTTTTGGCTAACCCCGGAACGCCTTCCAGCAATATATGGCCATTGGTAAATAAGCCAATCAACAGGCGGTTAACCATGTACTCCTGGCCCACTACCACTTTGCCTACTTCGGCAATCACCTGCCTGATTTTATCCTTATGCACCACCTGTTTTTCTTCGCTCACTGCTTCCATATCTGTATATAAAATTCAATAATCTGCAAAATAGGGCTAATTTGAGGATTCCGCGCAAAAAAGTGATGAGCCGCTCAATCCGAACGGTTAACGGACGTACTTACTTTTTAAATGTAAACTTGAAATAGATCAACGTAAGACTCAGTACACTGATAATGCCGTTGGCAATAATTACCGGCCAAAGGTTTAAACTGACACCATATACTAACCAAACGATCGTGCTGGTAAAAACAATCAGCATCATCAGCAGGCTTAAATCGCCCACACTTTTGGTTTGCCAGGCTTTAAACACCTGTGGAATAAACGTAACGCTGCTTAAAAACGCACCGAAGTGCCCGGCTATTTCAATCCAGTTCATGGTTTAATGATTTAGGACGCGAAAGTATTAATTTCATTTCGATAATGCGGACTTTTGTTATTGGCGATATTCACGGGGCATACCGGGCATTAAAACAGTGCCTCGAGCGTTCCGGCTTTGATTATACGAATGATCACCTCATCTCATTAGGCGATGTTTGCGATGGCTGGCCCGAAACCCGGCAGGCCATTGATGAACTGCTGAAAATCAAAAACCTCACTTACATTTTAGGAAACCACGACTTCTGGACATTGGAGTGGATGAAGTATGGTCATGCCGATACCGTTTGGCTGGAACAAGGCGGATTGGCCACTGTTAATTCCTTTTCGGGAATAGACTATACGAATCATCATGCATTTCTCGACCGGGCGCTGCCGTACTTCCTTGCCGATAACCGGCTTTTTGTTCATGCCGGAGTTGATCCATTGAGGCCCCTTCATCAGCAGTCATTGAATATTTTTTTATGGGACCGCAATCTTTCGCGCATTGCGTTGGATTTTTATTTGAAGGGCATCCAGGCGAAGCATACGCACTATGCGGAAATATATATCGGCCACACGCCAACACCGTTTGCCAAACCCATTCAATCCGGTGATGTGTGGTTGATGGATACCGGAGCCGGATGGTCGGGCGTACTAACGATGATGAACATTCACACGAAAGAAATTTTTCAAAGCGACCCTGTTCCATCGCTTTATCCGGGAGTGGAGGGAAGAAAAAGGAAGGAGTGATCCATACGGTATTGCTCCACCATCAGAAGTGAATCAGTTCATACCCCCGTGGGTTGAGCAGGCAGGAGTTGATCAGGTTTTGCGCAGTGGTGGTTTCCATACCGTTGTGCACGTAATGCCGTGCTTCATCAAAATCCCGGATGACCACATCCTTCTCCACAAACCCATAGCCCAGGTAATTCCCTTTTTCAACCAAGACCAACGAATGCTCGCGGGCAGTTCGCCCTTTTCCGATGATGGCAACGGAATCACCGTTATCGTGAAACGATTGAATGGCCTTCTGCATCCGCTTGTTGTATTTCTTTACGGTTTCAATGCCCATGCAGGCACCTTTGCAATCACCAATCTGGTATTGAAAACACAACCCTTTCGAAAGCTGCAGTCCGCTTAACTTCGGACACAAGTCGAATTCGCGCACCTTCTCCCATAAAAAATTCCAGGCATCGCCCTTGGTGTTGAATTTTATCAACGGCCGTGAGCCGTGTTTCACCTGGTTTACGCCAAAGCGATGATACCCTGCCCGATCTTCGTAATCATAAATGCCCCATTCTTCCAACCGGTACTTTTGGGCCATGTTGTATTTCGGCCACAGCCTGCGGATCTCCTGCGATTCTTTAATCAAGGCAATCAATTCGTTGCCGGTAAGCTCGTAGGTAATGTGATGAATTTCATTTCTGATTTTCGAACGGTTCCACTCACGGGCATCACCCGTAAAGTGTCCGGCAATTCGTTTTTTAATGTTATTGGCTTTGCCCACATAAATAACATGGCCGCGGGCATTCAAAAAATAATACACCCCGGCTTTGGCCGGAAGTTTTTCAAATTCTTCTTTTGACAGATGGGGCGGTAAAATGGTTTCGCCTGAATTCCGTTTCAGCGACCGGCTGATATACCCATCCTTATCGCGGTTGAGGAGTTTTGAAAAAATGATGGCCGTTGCTTCCGCATCGCCTCCTGCCCGATGTCTATCCCGAATGGCTACACCCAGGCTTGAGGCGAGATTACCCAGGCTGTAGGAACGAAGTCCGGGAATAATTTTGCGACTCAACCGCACCGTGCACAGTTTTTTTGCCTGCCAGGTAATGCCGGCTTCTTCAAATTCTTTTTTTAAGAATGAATAATCGAAGTGTGCGTTGTGTGCCACAAATACCCGCCCTTCGAGTAACTGTAAAATGGATTCGGCCACTTCTTCAAAGGATGGTGCGCTTTCCACCATCTCGGAAGTTATACCGGTAAGCCCGGTGATGTAGTACGGAATTTTCCGGCCGGGATTAACCAGTGTGTAAAAATGGTCAGTAATTTCAATGCCATTGTGGTGGTAGATGGCTACCTCGGTAATGCGGTGGTTTGCTGCGTAGCCTCCGGTCGTCTCGATATCAACAATGGCGTACATGGCTCAAAAATACTAACCAATTTCGCTATCTTTCGAGGATGATGGCAGAATTCAGTATGAATAAAACGGTATTCCGAAAATTCAAGCTCGGTGAAGAGCCCAAAGATTATACCTTTTGGCTCACCCAGTCCCCGGAAACCAGAATAGCAGGAATTGAATCATTAAGATTACGCTACTATGGGGAAGCTCCATTTAAGCAAGGACTTCAAAGAGTTTATCGAATTACTGAACAAAAATGAAGTTCGTTTTCTTGTTGTAGGCGCGTATGCTGTTGGCCTGCACGGATATATACGATTCACAGGAGACCTTGACATTTGGATTGAGCCATCCGTAGAAAATGCACATAAGGTGATGAACAGTCTCCGTGAATTCGGCTTTGGCTCACTCAGCGGCCTTTCCATTAATGACTTCATAAAGGAAAATTCAGTAGTGCAGTTTGGTTATCCTCCTCTCCGGATTGATGTCATGACCTCAGTAAGTGGAATACATTTCAAAGATTGTTTTGAAAAAAGGGAGATTGAAACAATTGATGGAACGAAGGTGCCCTATTTAGACCTTGCAAGCCTGAAAAAAAATAAGACGGCAAGCAACCGAAAGAAAGATCAGGATGATCTTGAAAATCTCCCGCAATAATTAGCCTAATCGGGTTCTTCACGGACTCGAGGTCAAGCCGTTCGGCCTCCTCAAAACTTACTCTTCTGATTACTTTTTCCATTCTTTAAAAATAACCATTTTGACGGCCAAATTCCATTACTAATGAACGGGCTTGTTCGCTTTCTGCTAAATGGCTTGGCTGTACTGCTGGCCGCCTACCTTTTACCCGGTGTTCATGTTGAACACTATGGGTATGCCCTTTTGGTTGCTGTAGTATTAGCCATCGTTAACGCGGTGATCAAGCCCATTCTGGTGGTGCTTACCATCCCGATTACATTCGTAACCTTTGGTCTGTTCCTGCTGGTGATCAATGCCCTGATGATCATGCTGGCCGATTGGGTAATCCGCGATGGGTTTAACGTTGACGGCTTCTGGTGGGCGCTCCTGTTCAGCCTTATTTTATCGCTGTTCAGTAGCCTGTTCAATGATTTGGTAAAGGGAAAAAACCGGTAAGGCCAACCAGCACACGGCACCGGATCATTTTATGCCAACCCGTATTGGCACTTGTCAATTCAAACTTATCTTTGGCCTTCTTTTAATCCACACGTTCTGTTATGAAAAGAGATAAAGTCGTTTTCGACCTCATCGACAAAGAAAAGAAACGCCAGCAAAACGGCATTGAACTCATCGCCTCCGAAAATTTTGCTTCGCCCCAGGTAATAAAAGCCATGGGCACCGTGCTCACCAATAAATATGCAGAAGGTCTTCCGGGAAAACGCTACTACGGTGGTTGCGAAGTGGTGGACGAAATAGAACAATTAGCCATTGATCGCGCAAAGCAACTCTTTAATGCCGACTGGGCGAATGTGCAGCCGCACTCGGGCGCACAGGCTAACGCAGCCGTTATGCTGGCCTGCCTGAAACCCGGAGATAAAATACTCGGCTTTGACCTTTCGCATGGCGGGCACCTGACGCATGGATCGCCTGTGAACTTTTCGGGTAAGTTGTACCAACCTTCTTTCTATGGTGTGGAGGAAAGTACCGGGCAAATCGATTTTGATAATGTAATTGAAACTGCAAAACGTGAAAAACCAAAATTGATTATTTGTGGCGCTTCAGCGTACAGCCGTGATTGGAATTACAAAAAGTTACGCGAAGCAGCGGATGCGGTTGGCGCGTTACTGCTGGCCGACATTGCCCACCCGGCCGGATTGATCGCCCGCGGATTGTTAAACGACCCTATGGAATATTGCCACATCGTTACCACCACAACCCACAAAACCTTGCGCGGTCCGCGTGGCGGAATGATCCTGGTGGGAAAGAATTTCGATAACCCGTGGGGGTTAAAAACTCCGAAAGGAGAAATCAGAAAAATTACAGCCGTACTCGACTCGGGTGTATTTCCAGGCACACAAGGCGGACCGCTGGAACATGTGATTGCCGCCAAAGCCATTGCCTTTGAAGAAGCCCTGTCGGCAGATTATTTTAAGTATGTGGTCCAGGTGGTGAAAAACGCCAAAACCATGGCCGATGCTTTTGTGAAGAAGGGGTATAAAATCATTTCGGGGGGTACCGACAATCACTTAATGCTCATCGATCTTCGCTCGAAAAATTTAACCGGCAAAAAAGCTGAAGAGGCGCTGATTAAAGCTGACATTACGATTAATAAAAACATGGTTCCGTTCGATACGCAGTCACCAATGGTTACTTCCGGCATGCGCATCGGCACCCCGGCCATTACTACGCGCGGATTGAAAGAAAAGGATGTATTGAAAGTGGTTGACCTGATGGATGACGTATTGAAAGCACCCGACAATGTTGATAACCTGAAGGCGGTTAAGAAAAAGGTAAATAGTTTTATGCGGAAATTTCCGCTGTATAAGTAAGCATGGCCGAAGAAAAAGAAATGACCTTCCTCGATCACCTCGAGGAATTACGCTGGCACATCATCCGCGCTTTGTTTGCTGTGGTTATTCTTACCATTGTGGCCTTTATCAAGGCTCCCTGGATTTTCCAAAACGTAATCTTCGCGGTAGCCCGCCCCGATTTCATTTTTTTTGACTGGATGTGTTCACTCGGCAAATTTGTTGGATCGGAAGAAACGATGTGTGTTACGGAAATCCCCTTCAAGATTCAAAGCCGCCAGATGACCGGCCAGTTCTCCATGCACATTGCCTCTTCGTTGTTTCTGGGTGTAACTACAGCCTTTCCGTACATCGCCTGGGAATTCTGGCGTTTCATCAAGCCCGGGCTGGTTAACAAAGAGCGCAAATTTTCACGTGGTGCCGTATTCTTTATTTCCGTTTTGTTCTTCACCGGGGTGTCATTTGGGTATTTTATCATGAGCCCGCTTGCAGTATACTTCCTGTCGAATTACCAGATCAGCGATATGATTCAGAATGAATTCGATATTACTTCCTATGTATCAACTTTTATCACGTTGGTTTTTGGCAGCGGATTGCTTTTCCAGTTACCGGTAGTAGTTTATTTCCTGACCAAAATCGGCATGCTCACCCCCGCTTTTATGCGGAAATACCGCAAACATGCCATTGTTATTATTTTAATCGTTGCAGCTATCATTACACCCCCCGATCCGTTCAGCCAAACCCTTATTGGAATTCCGTTGTTCATCCTGTATGAATTCAGTATTTTAATCTCGGCTATGGTGCTCAGGCGTCAGGCAAAGGAGGATAAGAAAGCCGGATGGGAATAGCACTACGCCAAGTTGAATTAAGCCATTAACCAAATACACTATGCCCACCATAGCAATCGGAAGCGACCATGCAGGTTTTGAACACAAAGAAGCCCTGAAAAAATGGTTGGAGAACAATGGCTATTCTGTAAAGGATTTTGGAACCCATAGTCTCGACTCTGTGGACTATCCAGACTTTGCCCATCCGGTGGCTGATGCCGTTGAGAAAAATGAGGTTGATTCAGGAATGTTATTGTGCGGAAGCGCTAATGGTGTTGCCATTACAGCCAATAAACATCAAGGTATTCGTGCAGCATTGTGTTGGACGGAAGAAATTGCCGCGTTGGCCCGTCAGCATAATAATGCTAATATTGTGTGCATCCCTGCACGATTCGTCAGTTATGCGCAAGCGGAAAAAATTCTCCATACATTTTTAAATACAAGCTTCGAAGGCGGTCGTCATGAACGCAGGGTAGAAAAAATCAGTTGCTGATCTTCAAACCCGAAAAGGGCAGAAATTAATCAAAAAAAATCCCCAGAAGAATGAACTTCTGGGGATGTATGCTTAAACCCTTGCCTTGCCGGCAAATGGGTGATTATGCGTTTTCCTCACCCTTCATGCGCTCGCGATACGCTGCGCGGATAATCTCACTTCTGCGCTTTACCGATGGCTTTTCAAAAGAAGTGCGGGCCCGGAGTTCTTTCAAAACACCGGTTTTCTCAAACTTCTTTTTAAAGCGCTTCAGCGCCTTGTCAATGGATTCGTTCTCTTTAATGTTTACAATTAGCATTGTTTCTCAATTAGGGCTGCAAATATAATGAAATGACTATCAAATATGCAAAATCACTTCAAAATTGCCCGTGAGATCACCAGTTTCTGAATCTCGGACGTTCCTTCACCAATGGTGCAAAGTTTTGCATCGCGGTAATACTTTTCGGCCGGGAAATCTTTGGTATAGCCGTAGCCCCCGAATATCTGCACCCCCTCCGTAGCAACCTCAACGGCTATTTCAGAAGCATAAAGCTTAGCCATAGCCGATTCCTTATTCACACTGATCCCTTTTTGTTTCATATCGGCAGCCCGATACGTTAACAAACTGGCAGCTTCTATTTTGGTAGCCATATCGGCCAATTTGAAAGCAATTCCCTGGAACGCTGAAATGGGCTTATTGAATTGATGTCTTTCTTTTGAATATTTCAATGCAGCTTCAAAGGCACCCTGGGCAATGCCCAAACTTAATGCGGCAAT
>CAZOYJ010000114.1:0-2993 GCA_964583905.1 uncultured Roseivirgaceae bacterium | reverse complement strand
GCCTGAATAAATCCTTCGCCTTCATTACCCAGCATTTGCGATTTATGAATCCTGCAATCCGTAAAAATCAGTTCTGCTGTTTCCGAGGCGCGCATACCCAGTTTGTTTTCTTTCTTACCGGAAGCAAACCCAGGAGTACCCTTTTCTAAAATAAAGGCCGTCATTCCGTGGGAGTCGCCCACATCGCCTGTACGAACAATCACCACCGAAACATGTCCTGATTTTCCATGTGTAATAAAATTTTTGGCGCCATTGATTATGTAATAATCACCATCCTTCACGGCCACGGTGCGCATATTTCCGGCATCCGACCCGGTATTGGGTTCGGTTAAGCCCCAGGCGCCAATCCATTTACCGGAGGCAAGCCCCGGAAGATATTTTTGCTTTTGCTCTTCATTGCCAAACTGCAAAATGTGATTGGTGCATAACGAATTATGCGCTGCCACCGACAAGCCAATGGATCCGTCAATTTTGGAAATTTCTGCAATGGCGGTTACGTACTCCGGATAACCGAAGCCGGCACCACCATATTCTTCCGGAACCAAAACGCCCATCAGGCCAAGTTCACCCATCTTGTGAAACAGGTCGATAGGAAATTCCTGAGATTCATCCCACTCCATCATGGAGGGCATAATTTCACGTTTGCCAAAATCGCGTACCATTTGGGCGATCATCTGTTGGTTTTCACTTTCCGCAAAGCTTATTCCCTGGATAGGTTCTTCAATCATCTTTTTGTCAATTGGGGATACGAAGGTAGGTCATTTAACTTATCTGACAAACGAATGTTAGTTTGTATTTGGGAAATCCCCAGGAAAGAGCCCTTTGGGAAACTAAATCGGTTAATTTTGTGACCTTTTAAATTTCAAAAGACTAAATGAAAATTGCAGTAGTAGGAACAGGTTATGTGGGTTTGGTGAGCGGAACCTGCTTTGCCGAAACCGGTAACACGGTAACGTGTGTAGATATTGATGCCCCCAAAGTAGAAAAACTGAAAAACGGAAAGATTACCATATTCGAGCGTGGGTTGGATGCCCTTTTCGAGCGTAACGTTAAGGAAGGCAGGCTCTTCTTCACGACAAATCTGGCCGAGGGAATAAAAGGTGCCCATGTAATTATGCTGGCCTTGCCAACGCCCCCTGATGGAGACGGTTCAGCTGACCTTCAATATGTTTTGAAAGTGGCCGAGCAATTGGGACCCCTGCTGGAAAAATATACAGTCATTGTTAATAAAAGTACCGTACCGGTTGGTACAGCCGACAAGGT
The DNA here is from genome assembly GCA_964583905.1 of uncultured Roseivirgaceae bacterium. Lineage (GTDB taxonomy): Bacteria > Bacteroidota > Bacteroidia > Cytophagales > Cyclobacteriaceae > UBA2336. The sequence continues at coordinate 1,730 of CAZOYJ010000114.1, read as the reverse complement.
TCGTGAAAAAGTAGCTGTCGGGGCAAAAGTTGAATTTGATGTAGTCTCCAATCCTGAATTTTTAAGAGAAGGTTTGGCCGTAGATGACTTTATGAAACCAGAACGTGTAGTGATTGGAACCCGGTCGGCCAGGGCCCATAAAATCATGGAACAACTCTACGCACCATATGTCATGCAGGGAAACCCAGTGCTCATCATGGATGAACGTTCGGCCGAATTAACCAAGTATGCAGCCAATGCCTTCCTGGCCACCAAAATTACCTTCATGAATGAGATTGCCAATTTGTGTGAACGCCTGGGTGCGGATGTGGACCTTGTGCGGATTGGCATGGGTACTGACAGCCGCATTGGCAAACGTTTTTTATTTGCCGGTATCGGGTATGGCGGAAGTTGTTTCCCGAAAGATGTTCAGGCATTGGCCTATTCGGCACAACAAGCGCAGTACAACTTCAGAATTTTGGACGCTGTTATGAGCGTGAATGAAAAACAAAAAACACGCATGTTCGAGCGCATGCAGGAACATTTTACGAATGGATTAAAAAATAAAGTGATAGCCATCTGGGGATTGGCCTTCAAGCCGTATACCGATGATATCCGCGAAGCTCCTGCACTATACAATATTCAAAAACTTCTGGAAGCAGGTGCAACTGTTCGGGTGCACGATCCGGAAGCCATGGAAAATGTTAAGGCATTGTTAGGCGATAAAATTCAGTACGCCACAAACCCGTATGCGGCCCTGGAAGGCGCTGATGCCCTATTGATCGCTACCGAATGGCCAGAATATCGAACCCCGGATTTTGAAAAAATGGCACAACTCATGAATGCCCGGGTGATTTTTGATGGCCGAAACTTGTATGATCCTACGGATATAAGTGAACTTAAGTTCATTTACTATAGTATTGGCCGTGAAATCGTAAATAATTAAACCTTTGATTACCCACAACAACCTATTGATAACGGGCGGTGCTGGCTTTATTGGCTCGCACGTTGTTCGGCTTCTAACAAAAAAATACCCGCAGTATGGCATCGTTAACCTCGACAGTCTGACCTATGCCGGCAACCTGGAGAACCTGCGCGACATCGAAAATGCTCCAACCTACAAATTTGTTAAAGGCGATATTCTGGACATTGGTCTACTGAATGATCTTTTTTCGCAGTACAAAATCGGGGGTGTAATCCACCTTGCAGCCGAATCGCATGTTGACCGCTCCATCCATAACCCGGATGAGTTTGCCATGACCAACATCATCGGCACCATCCGTTTATTAAAAGCAGCGCAAACCGCGTGGCATGGAAACATGCAGAACAAAATGTTCTACCATATTTCAACCGATGAGGTTTATGGGTCGATTCAGGATGGCTATTTTACGGAAGAGACTTCTATTGATCCACGTTCTCCTTATTCCGCTTCCAAAGCCAGCAGCGATCATTTCGTACGGGCCTTTAATAACAGTTACGGTTTACCAACACTGATCAGCCGGTGTTCCAACAATTACGGACCGTATCAGTTTCCGGAAAAACTGATCCCGCTGATGATCAACAATATGGTCAACAACAAACCACTTCCAGTATATGGTAAAGGAGAGAACATTCGCGACTGGTTGTATGTGGAAGATCATGCCAGCGCCATCGATGCGATTTTTCACAACGGAAAATCGGGTGAGGTCTATAACATTGGCGGCAACAACGAATGGAAAAACATCGACCTGGTGCACAAGCTGTGTGAGATT
>CAZOYJ010000113.1:0-11267 GCA_964583905.1 uncultured Roseivirgaceae bacterium | reverse complement strand
GGGTATGCGACTCAGGAGGTCCAAGTTTCAGGAAGAAATGTTGTGAATGCCTCCCTTCAATTAGATGTTACAGCCCTTTCAGAGGTTATTGTGATTGGCTACGGAGCAGTCGCTAAGCGTGACGTAACAGGCGCTGTAGCCTCGGTGAAGTCGGAAGAATTCAATCGAGGTATAATTTCATCGCCTGAACAGTTGATACAGGGTAAAACTGCTGGCGTACAGATTACCTCTGCAAGTGGTGAGCCCGGGGCTGGCGTAAGTCTGAGAATTCGCGGAACGTCTTCTGTTCGCGGTAACAATAATCCGTTGTTTGTTGTTGATGGAATTCCGTTGGGTGGAGATAATGTAAGCGCAGGAGGTGCTGATTTTGGAAGAGGGGGGGGGTCTCCTAAAAACCCATTGAATTTCATTAACCCTAATGATATTGAAACTATTGATATTTTGAAAGATGCATCTGCAACAGCTATATATGGTTCGAGGGGTGCCAATGGTGTTGTGATTATTACGACCAAAAGTGGAAGAGGAAGAAAGAATTTACTGGAATACACAACGAACGTTAGTGTTTCAGAGCAAGCCAAAACATATGATGTATTAAATGCGAGTGAGTTTCTAGCGGCTTATGCCGATCTGGGAGGAAATCCTAATTTAATAAATTTTGGAAGTAACACGAATTGGCAAGATGAGATAAACCGAACATCGGTTTCGCAAAATCATAATCTGGCGTATAGTAATAATTACAAAAATGGCAACTATAGGGTTTCATTAAGTTATGATGATCAGCAGGGAATAATTAGAAACTCTTCAATGGAGCGATATACAGCCAGGTTTAATGTTAATCATCATTTTTTACAGGATAAACTAAAGTTAGGTGTTCAGAGTCTATTCTCAAGAATAAACGATCAAGCTGCCCCAATAACCAATAGTGCTGGATTTGAAGGGGACTTATTAGCAGCTTCTATTTTCTATAACCCTACGATCCCGAATTTACCAACGAATTTCATACAGGGTCGGTTTGGAGATTCACCAGAACAATATCCAGGAGATGCGGCTAACCCGATGTCGCTTTTAAAATATTATAAGGATGTAACAACTACCGACCGCAATCTTATTAATCTTTCCTTGGGTTACGATATCACTGGGAATTTAAACTTTAAGATCAATTCAGGTTTTGACCGTTCGAGTTCACTCAGAACTTCAGCCATGTCGGGGCTGCAAACCAAAATTGGAAATGTGGCAGGTAATGGGCGGGCATATTTAACAGATCAAAATAACGACAGTGACCTGCTTGAGGCATTTTTCACCTATCAAAAGACCATGGGTGCAAACTCATTAAATGTTATTCTTGGGTATTCCTACCAAAGTTTTGAAAACTCAGGTAGAAATGCGAATGCGGCAAACTTTGGAGATCAAACCAATATGGATTGGATGATCCGGCAATTGATGGATGCTGATAAGGCTGCCCGTGCGTTTATTCCTGGTGCCTGGATGCAATATGAGTATCAGGAAGATAATCGGATGCGCGTGTATGATTTGTTTAACGCGAGCGGTCCAACCGTTACTACGTATACTGTAGCTGATAATCCTAATCTTCCATTAATTGATCCCAGAGCAGTAACCGGAAATAGATTTTCCAGTAAAGATGAATTGCAATCATTTTTCTCACGTGTGAACTACAATATTGGTGAGAAGTATTTCCTTACGGCATCTGTTCGGGTTGATGGGTCCACCCGTTTCGGGGGCAATAACAAATACGGTATATTCCCTTCAGCAGCAGCTAAGTATAGGTTGACTGAAGAGGATTTCGTTCCTGATTTTTTTGATGAATTGGCAGTTCGGGTAGGCTGGGGTATAACGGGTAACCAGGAAATTGGGCATAATCTGTATTCCGGAAGGCAGCGCTTTGGCGGCATTGGATTGCAAAACAATGGGTCTCTTAATGATCCGGCAGGTCTCGTGAATATTACATTCCCTAACCCTGACTTGCAGTGGGAACAGACCTCTCAAATAAACGTTGGTGTTGATTTTGGCTTTATCAACAATAGGGTAAATGGTTCATTGGACGTATACAGAAAAAATACTACGAAACTGTTGATGCAAACTTTTGCAGCTCAACCTGCCCCGACTCCATTTGTTTGGGAAAACCTGGATGCGGATGTCATTAACAGCGGTGTTGAATTGACTTTGAATGGTGTGCTTGCTGATAAGCAGGATTTTGGGTTGAACCTTAGCTTTAACATTGCTTACAATAAAAATATTGTTAAGAATTTTGCAGGTTCGTTGCCAACCGGAAGAATTCATGGCCAGGGACTTTCTGGTGCTTATGCGCAACGAATAGCTAACAATCAGCCTCTGTTTTCGTATTACGTTCGTGAATGGGGCGGCTTTGACGATGACGGATTGAATGCTGGGGATGATACGCAGGTTTTTGTAGGAAAATCAGCCTTACCAAAAGTTAACCTTGGATTTTCGCTCATGTCAAGATATAAAAACTTTGATCTGGCGGCATTTTTTACCGGACAATATGGACACTATGTTTATAATAACGTGGCCAATGCTATGTTTACTATGGGTTCCATTGGCGCAGGCAGAAATGTTGAGCGTTCTGTGATTACAACAAATGAATCTACCGGAAATTCACCGGATGTGTCTACACGTTTTTTGGAGAAAGGAAACTTTCTCAGATTGCAGACTTTAAGTGCAGGATATAATCTTGAACTGGACCCAAAAAATATGATTAAGAAGATTCGCCTTTCAATAATTGGGCAGAACCTATTATTATTTACAGATTATTCTGGATTAGATCCTGAAGTGAATGTTGATAAGAATATAGATGGGGTGCCTTCATTAGGAATTGACTACACTGCTTATCCACGCGCTAGAACTGTAACTATTGGTATTTCAGCAACATTTTAATTTTAACGAGATTAGAGTATGAAAGCAAGATTGATTTATCTAATAACCGGAGTGACTCTGCTTATTAGTGCATGTACAGATTTAGAGGTGAAAGAAACAGACTCTATTGTAATTGCCTCCGATGGCGAATTTCAGGGTGTAGATGCAACAGGTGCACTCACAGCCGCCTATAACGATATGGCACAAAGTTCCCAGAATGGACTATACGTTCTTTCTGTCGGAACTACAGATGAACTCTTTATTCCAACAAGAGGGACAGATTGGGGCGATAATGGAGTATATCGTGATTTGGCTAAACATACCTGGACGCCCTCGCACTTGTTTAACATGGAAACCTGGAATTTTCTGAACTCTAATGTTTACAGAACAAACCAGATTCTCCATCCAAAAACCGCAGAAACAACTACTGGAATAACCCCGCTTCAGGTCGCTGAAGCACGATTTATTCGTGCTTGGAACATGTTCTGGGTGTATGACTTATGGCGCCAGGTTCCTTTCCGGGATGCTGATGAGGGACCAGAAATAGATCCGAAAGTAATGACTGCGGAGGAAGCATTTGCATTTATTGTTGCCGATTTGGAAGCAGCTCTTCCGAACTTACCCGCAACACAGGCTGGAAGTGTTAGCAGTCAGAACAGGGCTTCAAAAGCGGCTGCTAACTTTTTATTGGCAAAGCTTTATCTGAATAAGCACGTTTACTTGGGAGGCACTGCTCAGGCTGCGGATATGGACAAGGTTATCGCTGCTGTGAATGCGATTGAAGCTGATGGCTATGAACTGCATGAAGGATTTTTTGAGATTTTTTCTCCATCGGCTGACTCTGAAACAATATTATGGTCGAATGCTCAGTATGCGTCAAGAATCTGGAGCAGCCTTCATTACAATCAAGGACGGGATACAGATTGGCAATTTGGAGGCTGGAATGGTTTTGCAACTACTGCTGAATTTTACAATCTATTTGAAGGCGACCCTAATACAAATGCCCCCGGCTCAGGACAGGAGGAAAGACGGGGTTATGTTCCCAACAATGCTTTGGGTATAGGCTTCCTTATAGGAACTCAATATGGTCCTGATGGAGCCGTACTTGCCCGCTCAGGTCAGCCCTTGTCCTTTACGAAAGTTGTGCCCGCCCTTACCGGCCAACCAGATTATACCGGTATTCGTGTTTTAAAATACCATCCAACTGTTAACATGCCGGGTACCTGGGGCAATCACTTACTATTAATGCGTTATGCAGATGCTCTTCTGATGAAAGCCGAAGCTTTATTCCGGAAGGGTGGTGATGCACTGTCTCTTGTTAACAGCCTTAGATCGCTTAGAGGGGCTTCAGCCTTTGGCACGGTAACTGAGCAAAACTTGCTTGATGAACGAGGAAGGGAATTGTACATTGAAGGTTGGAGAAGGAATGACCTTATCCGTTTTGGAAAGTTTAATTCACAATTCGGATTTGTTGAAAATGTAGACCCGACACGTATACTTTTCCCTATACCAGATATTGCGTTGAGTTCTAACCCAAACCTTCAGCAGAATCCGGGGTATTAATCAACTTTTTGAGTTAAATTTAAGAGCAAGTAACCGTTTGGTTACTTGCTCTCTTTTTATACACAATTCACATCATGAGAATCTTCTTTATTTTTTCTTGTATCGGTTTTATTTTTTTGACTTCCTGCAAAAAAAGTGAAAATGATGATCAGGCATTGTTTGTACGATTATCTTCAAAAGATACCGGAATTGATTTTGTTAATACACTTACACTAACGAAGGAGTTGGACGTATCTCGGTATCGAAATTATTACAATGGCGGAGGAGTAGCCATTGGTGATATTAATGGCGATGGACTGTCGGATATTTTCTTCACCTCAAATATGTCTGGTAACAGGCTTTACCTGAACCAGGGCAACTTTAAATTTAAAGATATTACAGAAAGCGCGGGTGTTGCCGGAAATAAGGTTTGGTCTACAGGTGTAAGTATGGCTGATGTGAATGGAGACGGCCTGCTTGATATTTATGTTTGCAATTCAGGCGATATTCTGGGAGGTAATCGTGAAAATGAATTATACATTAATAATGGGGACTTGACCTTTACCGAAAGTGCAGAAAAATATGGACTTAACGACAAGGGCTTTGGAACACACGCTGTTTTTTTCGACTACGATCAGGATGGCGACCTGGATTGCTATGTACTGAATAATTCCTTCCGGCCCGTGTCGTCATTAGGACTCGAAAATATCCGACACGTTCGTGACAGTACAGGTGCTGATAAATTATATCGGAACGATGGCAATGTGTTTGTTGATGTGAGTGAAGAGGCCGGAATTTTCGGGAGTGTAATCGGGTTTGGTCTCGGTGTAACGATAACAGATGTTAACCTGGACAACTGGCCCGACATTTACGTGTCAAACGACTTCTTTGAACGCGACTATCTCTATATCAATCAAGGAGATGGTACTTTTAAAGACGAACTTCTTGAACGTATGGGACATATCAGCAATTTTTCGATGGGTACGGATGCGGCTGATCTGAATAATGATGGAGCTCCTGAAATTTTTGTAACGGATATGTTGCCAGACAATAATCTCCGCTTAAAAACCACCTCCAGTTTTGAGTCGTATAACCAGTTTCAGATTAAACTAGCCAACGGCTATTACGAACAGTATATGCGTAACACGCTTCAGTTAAATGATGGAACTGGAAATTTTAAAGAAGTTGGCCAATATTCACGTGTTGCGGCAACAGACTGGAGTTGGGGAGCCATTATAGCGGATTTTGATAATAATGGGTATAAGGAAATATATGTAACCAACGGTATTTATAAAGATGTAACCAATCAGGATTTTATTGATTTCCTGGTAAGTGATGCAATGCTTATCCCAGCCATGAGATCTGGGAAAGTAAATTTTGAGGAATTGGTTAATAAGATGCCGTCAACCAAACTAAGTAATTACTTATTTAAGCACGATACCCTGTTCATGTATAAAAACGTAGCTCAACTTTGGGGGCTTGGTGAACCTTCTTTTTCAAATGGTGCCGCATATGCAGACCTTGATAATGACGGTGATCTTGATCTGGTTGTGAATAATGTTAATCAAGAGGCTTTTATTTATCAAAACAGATCAGAACGGAACAAGAATAATTCAATAACAATATCATTATCGGGTTCTGATAAAAATGTTTTTGCGATTGGGGCACGTATTAATCTGTATAGCAAAGGTAGTATAGTCATGTATGAACATATCCCGACTAAGGGCTTTCAATCCTCTATGGATTTCAAGATTGTGCTGGGTTGTGGCGAGTCAGACCTTATAGATAGCCTTGAAGTATTTTGGGGGTATAACAAGTATACTAAATTGTATAATATTCCCACGAAACAAAAGCTTGCGCTACATATTAATGATGCAAAAGACTATGTATCAGGAAATGCCAACGGAGCAGAATCGTTATTCAGGCGAATCGAAGTTAAGCTTTATCCTCCCTTTAAACATGAAGAGGATGACTTTGTGGATTTTGACAGGGAACGACTCATCTATCACATGATTTCGCGTGAAGGACCAGCTTTTACTTCTGCTGATATTAATGGTGATGGTTTGGGTGACTTTTACGTTGGTGGAGCACACGGACAAGCTGGGAGGTTATACATTCAGCAACGGGATGGTTCTTTCAGGCAATTTTCACAACCTGCTTTTGAAGATGATCGCAAGTTTGAAGATGTAGATGCCATTTTTTTTGACGCTGACAATGACGGAGACCTGGACCTGTATGTGGTTAGCGGAGGTAATGTATTTCCGGATAGGGCAATGGAGTATTTTGATAGGCTATATATAAATGAATCTTCGGGAGCACAGATTAAATTCACTCGCTCAATGGGTCGTATTCCTGATTATTCGGTCATGGGAAGTTGTGTTCGTGTCGCAGATTTCGACAATGACGGTGATCTCGATTTGTTTATAGGAGGAAGAGGAGTGCCTGGTAAGTATGGGGTTTCCGCTGACAGTTACATTCTTCAAAATGATGGAACGGGAAATTTTCGTGATGTTACCAACAAGGTAGCCCCACGACTTCATTCTTTGGGCATGGTAACGGATGCTTCGTGGGTTGATTTGGATGGAGATGGTGATTTGGATTTAGTAGTGGTTGGTAAATGGATGCCTGTTACATTATTCAAAAATAATGGTGTTAATCTTGAGCGACTGAACAATGTTCCTGGTTTGGTAAAATCTGAAGGTTGGTGGAATACTATTGATGCACGAGACGTTAACCATGATGGTAATATTGATTTAATACTCGGCAATTGGGGCACGAACAGTAAGTTCAGGGCATCAGCTGAGAAGCCCCTTATGATGTACATTCATGATTTTGATAGCAATGGCACGCTTGACCAGATTTTTGCTCAGTACGAAGGTGATAGCCTTTATCCGATTGCATTACGAAATGATCTCTTGTCACAGATACCTCAACTAAAGAAGAAAAACCTTTATCATAAAGATTATGCTGAAAAAACAGTTGCCAAAATTTTCAGTAAAGAACAATTGAGTGAATCTGTTATTAAATCGATTTACAGACTTGAATCCTGCGTAGCCATTAATAATGGCGATGGATCTTATACCTTGGAGCCGTTACCATACACTGTACAGTTCTCACCGGTGTTTTCCGTTTTTTCGCCCGATCAAAAGCATGTGGTGCTTGGAGGAAATTTCTTTGGCGTAAAACCAGAGGAAGGGCGGTATGATGCCAATTCAGGAATTGTTATTTCTTTCAATGAGTATGGAAATCCTATGGTAGTAGGTGATCTGAAGGTTGAAGGCGAGGTTAGAAAAATGGGCGTGGTCAGTGGCCCAGGTAATAAAAGAATTTTGATTGTGGCAAGAAATAATAATTATCTTGAGTTTTATGAGTTTTATGAGTTTTAATTGCACTTTTTTTTACGTTCTGGCTTTTCTATTCTTATCAACTTCATGTTCAAAAGATAAACCATTATTTGAATTACTGGATGCAGCGTATACAGGTGTCACGTTTGAGAACAGACTTGTTGAGAATCCCCAACTAAACATACTGAACTATCTCTATTTTTATAATGGGGGTGGCGTAGCTGCTGGTGACCTTAACGGTGACAACTTGCCGGATTTATATTTCACAGCTAACCAGATGAGCAATCGCTTATATTTAAATAAAGGTGATTTTCAATTTGAGGACATAACTGAAACGGCAGGTGTAGCAGGTTTAAAGGGATGGACCACCGGTGTTACAATGGCTGATGTAAATGGCGATGGCCGGCTGGATATCTATGTTAGTATGCTGGGCGACTACTTACATTTAAGAGGCAGAAATCAATTGTTCATCAATATGGGTAATGATGACAATGGTGTTCCAATATTTGAAGATCAGGCAAAGGTATGGGGACTTGATCTTATAGGGTTCTCAACCCAGGCAGTTTTTTTTGACTATGATCTGGATGGTGATCTTGATATGTTTATGCTTAATCACTCAGTTCATTCAAACGGTACCTATGGGCGATCAACTATTCGCAAGGAAGTGCACCCGTTGGCAGGCGATAAACTAATGAGAAACGATGGAGATAAATTTACAAATGTAACAGTTGAATCCGGTATATTCAGCAGTGCATTGGGGTATGGGCTTGGTGTATGTGTGAGTGATATCAATGGGGATGGGTTTCCGGATATTTATGTAGGAAATGATTTTCATGAAGATGATTATCTCTATTTAAACAACGGTGACGGAACTTTTACAGAGAGTTTGGCGACCGCCATTCGGTACACCAGTAGGTTTTCAATGGGAAATGATATTGGTGATATTAACAATGATGGACTTAATGACATAATTTCAACCGACATGCTACCTGCCGACCCCTATATGCTAAAAACTGCAGCGGGTGAAGATGGGTTTGATGTCTACAACATGAAGCTGGGATTTGGTTATAAAGATCAATTTGCCCGAAATACGCTACAACTTAATATTGGAGGTGGTAAATTCAGTGAGATTGGAATGTTTTCAGGAATTTATGCCACCGATTGGAGTTGGAGTGCTTTAATAGCAGACCTTGATCTGGATGGTTTAAATGATATTTACATCACCAACGGAATACGAAGGAGGGCAAATGATAATGACTATATAAATTTTGTCTCCAGCGAGGCCATTCAAGCCAAACTTGAAGGTGATCTTACGGATGAAGATTTATTACTCGTTGAAAAAATGCCTGAAGTTAAAATTCCAAACTACGCTTTTCGGAATACAGGTAAACTACAATTCATTGATGCTTCAAAAGATTGGGGACTTGGTCAGGAATCTTTTTCAAATGGTGCTGCGTATGTTGATCTCGATAACGATGGTGATCTTGATCTTGTGGTAAATAACATTGATCAACCCGCATTTATTTACAGGAATAATGCAGCTAACCGAAGCAGAAGTAATTTTCTTAAAATTGTACTTGAAGGTGACAAGAAAAATACCAAAGGAATAGGAACCAGAATAATTATCCCTTCTGATACAGGACGAGTAATTCGGGAATTATATACAACCAGGGGCTATCAGTCTTCGGTTTCCCCTGAAATTGTTATTGGTTTAGGTTCAAGCAAAGAAATTGATAGCCTGATCGTAATCTGGCCTGATCACAAATTTCAGGTGTTGTTGAATGTAAAAGCGAATCAAACACTTGTAGTAAAAAAGGCTGATGAAACGGGTTTATATAACTTTGGACGAAAAAATAATTTTTTATCAAGTGACCTTACAGATAGTATAAAAATTGATTATAAACATCAGGAGAATAATTTTGTTGAATTTCACCGCGAAGGGTTAATTCCACACATGGCATCAACCGAAGGCCCCACGATTGCCGCAGGCGATGTGAATGGTGACGGACTGGAGGATTTGTATGTTGGCGGAGCAAAGCATCAGCCAGGAGCTTTGATTCTGCAAACTAAAGATGGATTTGTCACTACTTATCCTGAATCGTTTCGAAGAGACAGTATTATGGAGGACACGGATGCTGTTTTTCTGGATGTTGATCGCGATGGAGATTTAGACTTGATCGTGTTAAGCGGAGGGAATGAGTTCCGAAACGAATCGGAAAATTTATTGCCCCGTTTGTATTTGAATGACGGTGCGGGAAATTTTACCCGGCAGTTATCTGCCTTTAAGGACCTGTTTATCACAGGGTCCTGCATACGTCCTTTTGATTTTGATAACGATGGACATGTTGACCTTTTCATTGGAGGAAGAATACTTCCGTGGAAATATGGAATTGCCCCCGACAGCTATTTTCTAAAAAACGATGGCATCGGAAATTTCACCGATGTAACTAAAGACCTGGCTCCTGAATTGATTGGACTAGGCATGGTAAAAGATGCGGCCTGGGCCGATTTCAATAAGGATGGTGTGAAAGATTTGGTGGTTGTGGGAGAGTGGATGCCTCTGACCTTTTTCGTTTCCGGAAATGGAAAATGGAAAAAAAAGGTGCCCAAATCTTTATCGAAATCAAACGGCTGGTGGAACACCCTGGCACTGATAGACATTGATCAGGATGGGGACCTGGACATCGTGGCCGGCAATCTCGGGCTGAATTCAAAGCTGACGGCTTCCTTCAGCAAACCGATTACGGCCTACATCAATGATTATGATGATAACGAAAAAACGGAGCCGCTTATCTATCATTTTATAGGTGAAAAAGAAATCATTTTTCCAACAAGAGACGAGGTGGTGAAGCAGATCGTGTCGGTTAAGAAAAATTACCTGACTAATGCAGAGTTTGCAGCTGCTGACCCCAAAAAAATTGTCGATAGATCCTTACTCAACCAGGCCACAAAATTATATTGTTACGAATTGCGTTCTGGTTATTTTATTAACAATGGCGACCTGGATTTCAGTTTTCGTCCATTTCCGTTGAGGGCACAGTTTTCACCAGTGTACACGATTAGTGAATTGGATTACAATAAAGATGGAAAGCCGGATTTGCTGATGTTTGGGAATTATTTTGAGGCGAACATTCAAAGGGGTAAGTACAATGCCGGTTATGGATTCCTGCTTCGCAACAGCGGTAATGGTAACTTTGAATATGTTCTCAATGAAGAATCCGGACTTTATGTCGATGGACAAATTCGAGACAGTAAGGTTATCCGGTATAATGGTCAGAAGCTTTTTCTGCTGACACGGAATAATGGAAGAATTCATATACTTACGATTAAAGAGAAACTATAAACTTATGAAGAACCTTGCTCTGATTATTCTGTATATCGTGCCGGTTGTTTTGATTGCACAAGACTGGCACATTTCTGCAACGAACATCAACCCCTCCAATTATTTTGGTGTAACCGTTGCCAACGGTATGGTGGGTCTGGTTTCGT
>CAZOYJ010000112.1:0-11269 GCA_964583905.1 uncultured Roseivirgaceae bacterium | reverse complement strand
TCATCTTTGTGTATGTGAAAGATGAAATCAGCTACGATAAATTCCATTACGATTATGAAAACCTGTACCGCGTAGGCTTACACGGTAAAATTGCCGGTCAGGAGATTTATACCACCAACACCAGTTTGCCGGTTGGTCCTACCATGAAAACCGATATTACCGGGGTAGAAGAAATACTCCGGTTGGTACCGGCCACCCGTGCATCGGGTATTGCCTTTAAGTATGAAGACAAAGTGTTTACCGAGAAAAACCTGTTTTATTCCGATTCAAACTTTTTTTCCTTTTTCAGCTTTGAATTGCTGGCAGGCGATCCGTTAACGGTGTTGAAAGAGCCAAACTCCATTGTGATTACGCCTGCACTGGCTACAAAATATTTTGGGGAGGAAGACCCGCTGGGGAAAATTATCAACTTCGGCAACAACAATTTACCGTGTAAGGTAACGGGCATTGCCAAAGAAGCCCCGACCAATTCGCATTTTCGATTCAATGCAATTATTTCATTTAATACCGTAGAGCGAAACTATTATCAGGGGTGGACCGGCAATTCCATTCAAACCTACGTACGTAAAAATGGGGCTGCAAATCCCGTGGATATCAATGCCCGTCTGGAAGAACTGGTGGCCCTTCACGTAGGCAAAGAATTGGAACAAGGCCTGGGAATAAATTTTGATGAATTTCGTAAGCAGGGTGGTGTTTACTCGTATTTTGTTTACCCCATCACCGATACGCATTTGTATTCCGATTTTGCGGATGATATGGAACCCGCAAGCGACATCAAGTATGTGTATATCTTTTCAGCTATCGGGATCTTTATCCTGCTGATTGCCTGTATTAATTTCATGAATCTCTCCACCGCCCGTTCGGCTGGTCGTGCAAAGGAAGTTGGGTTGCGAAAAACCCTGGGTTCGCAACGCAGGCAAATGGTTGTTCAGTTTTTATCCGAATCATTTATCTACAGTCTGGTGGCCATCCTGCTGGCGGTTGGCGTGAGCTACCTGGTGTTGCCCCAATTTAATATACTGGTGGGCAAGGAACTGGGGTTAACAGCCTTGGGCGATCCTGCATTTGTGCTTGCCGCCATTGCCCTGGTTATTGTTGTCGGCTTTGTAGCGGGCAGCTACCCGGCCTTGTACCTGACTTCATTCAGTGCTGTTGAAGTATTGAAAGGAAAAGTCCGGTCGGGGATGAAAACCAAAGGCGTGCGCAGCACCCTTGTGGTGGTACAATTTGCGGTATCCACTTTTTTAATCCTGGCCACCATCGTAGTGTACCAGCAGCTCAGTTACATGCAAAATAAAAACCTGGGGTTAGACCAGCACAACGTCATCAACATTCAGAATACTGCACGGCTGCGGACGAACCGTGAAGCTTTCCGAAACCAGTTGGCGAGTACACCCGGTATTCAAAAGGTAAGCTTTACCAACAATTCCTTCCCCGGTGTAGACAATACAACGGTATTCCGGGTGAAAGGCCGCGATGTGGATTACTTATCCGGAAAATATTATGCCGATTGGGATCACCTTGAGGTGATGAAACTCAACATGGTGGCCGGCCGGTTCTTCTCCCGCGATTTTCCTTCCGACTCATCCGCGTGTATTATCAACCAGGCGGCTATGAAGGAATTTGCGCTGGAAGATCCGCTACAGTCCGATTTAATGGACTATAATGGGGAAGTTCCGGAGCCCATTAAAGTTATTGGTGTAGTGGAAGATTTTAATTTTGAGTCGCTCAAAACAAAAGTTCGCCCGATGATCATCCGGCTTACCAATGTGAGCCCGAATTTACTCATTCGCTATGAAGGAAATCCACAGGAGGTCATTGCCGCAACCGAAAGCCTCTGGAAAGAGCTGGCCACCGGTGAACCCTTTGAATATACATTTCTCGATCAGGATTTTGATGCCTTGTTCCGGGCGGAGATGCGTTTACGCGATAGCTTTACCGTGTTGGCAGGGCTGACCATTCTTATTGCGTGTTTGGGTTTATTTGCACTGGCCGCCTTTACCACCGAGCAGCGTACGAAAGAAATCGGGATCCGCAAGGCTATGGGAGCATCACTGATTGGCCTGACAATCCTGTTGTCAAAGGAATTTACCAAACTGGTTCTCATTGCCATTGTGCCCGCCCTCGTGTTGGGCTGGTATTTTGCCGATTTCTGGCTGAATGATTTTGCCTACCGCATTACCGTGGGGCCGATTATTTTTATTGGCAGTGCGTTGGTGGCCATCACCATCGCCTGGCTTACGGTATCGTACCAGGCTATCAAAGCTGCCAAAAGTAACCCGGTGGATTCCTTGCGCTATGAATAGTGCCCCGCAAAACATATAAAATCGTTTAAAGTGCTCATATTGAGCACTTTATTTTTTCAGGATATTAAATAATTGTTAACCATGCACGGGTCTTGCTAACATTTGGTACTTTCAAAATTCAATCGAACGCGTTATGAATAAGAACAAAGCATTGAAAAAGGATTTGAAAAACAAGTTTACCGGTTCCATACAGGAAGTTGTTAACCAGGAAGATCCGAAACCTTCCAAAAAGGTAAAAAAGCTGATCCGTAAATCATCCAACCGACTTGCTTCTGCCGTTGCGCAGGATGCAAAAAAAGCGAAGAAGCACGCCCTGAAGAACGAGAAGAAGGCGGCTAAAGCGGAAAAGAAAGCAGCCAAGTCGATAGACCGCAAACCGAAAGCGAAAAAATTGCAGGTACCGGCAGTGATCGAGTAAAACGGTTGAAGGATACAATTGAAATCCCGTTAGGTTAACCCGATGGGATTTTTCTTTTTTGCAGATACTCCAACATGGAAACGTTCATCAGAATCAGCAACATCCCATAAAAAGTATCTTCAACCGGTATGGTTCCCATCCGGAGATCCAACTGCTCCGCTGCGTTGTACCACACTACTTCCTGTTCAATGCATGAACCCGTTAAAATTCCATTCACCACAAAAAATGGGATGAGAATAAAAATATAAGCCAGGTAAAACCGGCCCAGGTACGTAGGCTTTACAAAAATCTGTAAGCCCACCAGGAACGTGCTGAGCGACAGGAAGGTAACGGCTGTATACCCTTTGGAAAGGTTCATCAGTCCCACAATAAGCAGCAGGGCAGCCAGGGTCCACGTTATGGCCGATTGATGTTTTCCCAATACATCCTTACGAATCAAAAAGTTTAAGGCTTCATACGTAAACACACAAGCGTACGGGATGCAAATGAAGAACAGAATTTCTTCAAGGGGCAAACTGCCAATATAAATTCCCGTTAGGTAACGGGGATTAAACCCCCAGATGCCCATTTGGGTGAACCATTCATCCCAGATGATAAAAATTACTGCGGGGATAAGAAGCGCTATCCACAGTTGCTTCCATTTCTTATAGAACGGTGCAGGCTTGTAAAAACTGAAAAGCAGGGGAATACTTATCGAAAGAATATTCAGCCAGAGGTAAAGGTACTTTTCGCTCAAGGGATTCTATTGAGTCTGCTGACGTTCTTTTTTAAACACGAATTGTTTGGGTTCGTATTTTTTGGGTGCGTATAAAAAACCAAACGCTTCACATCCTTCTTTTGTGTGTTTGGCATGGTGCACATAATGCGCGTTGATCATACGCTGTAAATATTTACTGCGCTTGACCGGGCGCCATTTCACCCGTTGGTGAACAATCACATCGTGAAAAATAAGATAGAAGAGTCCGTAGCAAAAAATGCCAAGTCCGACTGCAAGTCCGTACGGACTGTAGTTCACCAGGCTGAAATAGTAAAACAACCCGATGGAGGGTAAACTGAACACCACGGCAAACCAATCATTTTTTTCAAGGGCATGATCGTGAATGGTGTGGTGCGATTTATGCCACACCCACAAAAATCCATGCATGATGTATTTGTGGGTGAACCAGGCCACGAATTCCCAGAACAGAAATGTGCCCAGCGTGATCAACGAACAAATAAAAATTACTGACAGGCTCATACAAGTTCCTCCACGGTTTTACTGAAATACTGCTCCAACACCTTGTACCGATGATCAAAAATACGATTAACCGCCCGCCCAACAAAAAGCCGGTGCACGAACCGCCCCAGCACCCCAAGCGGAAGGGCATAGTTCACCTCATCGGTCATTTCTACACCGCCTGCCACTTCTTTAAAATGATGCTGGTGGTGCCACAAGGCGTAGGGGCCAAAACGTTGTTCATCCACAAAATAATACGGCTCATCAACATGGGTGATTTCCGTAGTCCAGTTCATGGGTATCCCCGGCAATCCGGAAACCATATACCGGATGATTTGCCCAGCGTACATGTTAGGTCCCCCCGACATGTAAAGGATTTTAAAGCCCATGTGTTCCGGGGTAATTTTGGAAAGGTTGGCCGGGCTAGAGAAAAAATTCCAGGCTTCATCCAGATTAATGGGCAGAACCTGGGTTCTTTTGAGCGTGTAGATTTTCATCCCTTTAGGAACAGTTAAAACCGAACAATGTTTCTCACCATTCCCGGAAAAATTAAGGTATGGAAAGGTATTGCAGAATACCAGTATAGTCGACCCCATAATCCCTTCGGCCGGAAGGTAGCCGTTTGAACCAGTTTTTTTTCTTGTTCTGTTTCCTGAACGTTAAACTCCAACCAGGCTTCGCCCGGCAATTTCATCTCGGCAAACAAAAGCAGCCTGCCCTTTTTCCGGTCCACCAGGAGTACCCGCCAGAAGTCGAGGGCATCACCAGGTTTTAAGGTGCTGGCATTTCTTCGGCCGCGTCTGAGGCCCACGCCTCCAAAAAGTTTATCGATAAAACCGCGGATGCCCCACATCCAGTTTCCATAATACCAACCGCGATCGCCTCCAATGCACCAGAGGTTTTCAATTACTTCCTCGGCCGGTCGGGTGAAGCCACTCGTTCGCTTATCTTGCAGGCATCCATGGGTGGGTACTTCCATGTAGTTCAGAAAGTTTTGTTGTTTTCCGGTTGCCGGTACAGCATCTTTCCAGCTTGAAATGACCAGGCGTTGCTGAATACGAGCAAGTGTAAGCCGGATGGTTTCTTCATACGACAGTAGTTCTATCGGTACAACGTCATGGATGCGGTTATCCGAACAGATTACTTCATTTTTTAAACTGCTCACCAGGCTTTTGGCCAGGGAAAAGGAAGTTGAGGTTACAAAGTACAACCACTGCGAGGAAAGTTGGGGCGTTAGCACCGGCACGGGAATGATCCATCGTTTTAATCCGCGTACCCGGGCATACCCCATGAGCATTTCCTTGTATGTGAGGATATCCGGACCACCAATATCAAAGGACTGGTTGAACGATTCTTCTTTTAGGATTACACCCACCAGGTATTCGATCACGTTCCGAATGCCAATCGGTTGGCACCGGCTCTTTAACCATTTGGGTGCAATCATTACCGGAAGTTTTTCTACCAGGTCGCGGATGATCTCAAAAGAAGCGCTGCCCGAACCGATAATAATCGCGGCCCGTAAAACCGTTAAACCGGCTTTCGATTGGCCCAGAATGACTTCAACATTTTTTCGGGAGGTCAGGTGTTTGGAGAGGGAAGGATCGTTGACAATGCCACTCAGGTAAATGATTTGCCGGGCGGAAGTCTGGTTGATGTAATGCACAAACGTTTCGGCAGACTGTTGTTCGAGTGAAAGAAAATCCTCCGAGGTTCCCATAGAGTGCACCAGGTAAAATGCCAGGTCAATTTCCCGGGGAAGTTGTTGAAGTGTATCCGCATTATTCAGGTCGGCTTCCACTACAGAAAGTAGCTTCTGATGACCTTCAGGAAAATCTTCAGAATCGAACCTGCGCTTATCGCGTACCAGGCAAACAACACGGTGCCCCTGATCGAGCAGCACAGGCAACAACCTTCGGCCGATGTAGCCGGTTGCCCCCGTTAGTAGAATAGTTAATGATTTCATTCAGGTGTTTCATTTTATGGTAACAACAATGCACTAGGGGGAAAGCGCTTCCTTAAAGACTTTCAACACCCGCTCGCGGGCAACTGCATGATCAACGAGGGGTTGTGGATAGTGTTCGTGGTCAACTTCAGGCACCCATTTTAAAATGTACTTTTGTTCGGGATCAAATTTTTCAGTTTGAAGGTACGGATTAAATACCCTGAAATAAGGTGCAGCATCACATCCCGATCCGGCCGCCCATTGCCAGCCCCCGTTGTTGGCCGCTAAATCGAAGTCGAGCAGTTTTTTGGCAAACCACGCTTCACCCCAGCGCCAGTCGATTAATAAATGTTTGTTAAGAAAACTGGCCACAATCATGCGCACCCGGATGTGCATGAAGCCGGTGGTGTTGAGTTCGCGCATGCCGGCATCGACAATCGGGTACCCGGTTTTGCCTTCGCACCACGCCTGAAATTCTTCCGGATGGTTGCGCCATGCTATACGATCGTAGGCAGGCTTAAAAGCGTTCGTGGCTACGTGCGGAAAGTGCCAGAGAATCATGTGGTAGAAGTCGCGCCAGATCAGTTCGTTCAGCCACGTTTCATTTTTCTTCAACGCCACCTGCACCAATTTTCGGATGCTCACGGTGCCAAACCGGAGGTGAACACTTAGTCGGGTGGTGCCTGGTATGCCGGGATAGTCCCGGTTGAGGTGATAGTTTTCAATTACCGATTGCCGGATTCTTCGCTCCGGAAAAATAATTCCTGAGTTTTTAAAACCTATTTCTTCAAGCGTTGGAAAGGGAAGCGGGGTTGTCTTTTTAAGGGACGAAAAATACTTTTCAGTCGGATAGCTTTTTGTATACGGATCACGCAGCCTGGCCTTCCACTTTTTGCTGTAGGGCGTATACACGGTATACGGACTTCCATCGTCTTTGTGAATTTCATCTTTTTCAAAAATGACGGTGTCTTTATAGCTGTGAAAGGTGCTGCCTTTTGCTTTCAGGATGTTACCAACGTGCTCGTCACGGTTTTTTCCATACGGTTCATAATCGTGGTTGGTGTAAACCGCCTTCGGACTCAAGTCTTTGAAAAGCTCAACCGGGTTGCCATGCAACACGCAAAGTGAACTTCCCAGGGCTTTCAATTCCTCCTGGAGTTGCATGAGCGATTGATGGATGAAGGTTACCCGGGCATCGTGTTGATCTTCCAACTCACCCAGGATTTCCGTATCGAAAATGAAAACAGGAAGAACGTTAGGGTTTTCTTTCAGCGCTTGATACAAACCGGCATTATCGTGCAGCCGTAAATCGCGCCTGAACCAAAAGAGGGTTGTATGCTTATCAATTACCGATGTGGCCGGTTTATTTTCGAAGCGCTTCAATTTCTTTCTCCAGGTTATCGATGGCTTCCATTTTTACGGCATATAATTTCAAATCTCCCGAGCGCTGAATGTGCATGGCCTCCTCAAGGAGTTTTTTTCGCTTGGTTTCAAGCTTTTTGAGCGGATCGGATTTCAGGAATGCGAACATGATACTACAACAACCGGCAGCCGGTTTAGTTAACCAAAGGGCATTTATATTTTGGTGTGGTGGTGGTGCTAAAAATTCACCTGGAACTGAAGGCGTACCAAACTGCCTTCCTGGTAATTAACCGGGTTTACGGCATCTTCGAACCGTCTTTTGGATAGGGTATACATGGCCACCACCTCGAAATTCCGGAAGGGTTGCCATTCGGCCCCAATTTCCAGTTCTTTTACCGAATAGCTGCGGGCATCGAGTTCGTGTTTTTTGCCACCATCGTAATAGTGGTAGCGGACAAACGGAATTAAATACTGATCATTGAATTGGGCCATGTAAGAGGCAAGTATGTACCCGCCCTTTAGCTTTTGTTGTTCAATACGGTGGGTAGCCGGGTTATACGCTGGGCCCGACCCCACGTTGTATTCGGCCGACAAGCCGAACGGTTGTGGATAAATAACCAGCGTAGCGGCAACCCGCTCATCGGTGTATTCAAAATTGTCGTTTCCGGTTACGCCTGTTGTAGCGGCCGAAGTGCTGGCCACTTTGTTTTTTCCGGTATAGGCCTGGATACCCGGCTCAATGAATTGCTTGTTCTTGATTAAGAACGGGTAAGATATGCGGCCAACAACATGGGGTTCGCTATTTCCTTCATTCCGATTGGCTGTTTGGCCGTTATGAACGCCAAAGCCCACAACGCCATAATCGCCAGAACCCTTCAGTCCGGAATTTACCAGGTAGGAAAACCGTTCGCGGATTTCCTTTGGTGCCCAATAAAAGAAAATGCCGATATCGCGTTCGTTGGCCACGGCACTGTTCAAGGCATCGTTACGGTCCAGCGGGATGCGGTTCTGACTGGATTGAAGATTTTCAAATCCAAACGGTACTTTGCTTTGCCCGATGCGAAACCGGAATTCGTTTTGCTTGTCGATGCCCACATCGAAATACGCATCGCGGATTTGTGCAAAGTTCAAGCTGCGACCATCGGCTGAGGAAGCAAAATCGGGTTGAATGTATACGAATACGCGTTCGTGTACTTGTCCGAAAAAAATGATCCGGATCCTTCGAAAGAAGAAGCCGTTATCCCCACCCCACGACTTGTCGCACTGCTCGCACTTCAGGTCGGGATTGGTTTCGTATAGCTTGTTGTACCGCATCTGGGCGTATCCCCGGATTTTTATTTTATGATACCAGTCTTTTTTTTCAGGTTGTGCCGGAAGGGTTTCCTCAAGTTGTTGCGCGTGAAGGTCAGGGGTAAAAATCAACAGGGTGGAAAAAAGGGCAGCCAAAGCCAATCGGATCATGCGGGTAGCGGTTGCATTTTACTGATGCAAAACTATCCAATGGAACCACGCAAAAAGCAGTTGCGGCTGCGCAGCCGGAACTGGTCAACCGCTTAACATTGGCGTAACATTGGCTTTTCCGGCTTTAAAACTGGTGTTGGAATTCCCGAAAAATTGCTTCCAGAATGCACATGAAGGAATTATTAACCCAATGTTACGGAGTGTTAAATGTTTGGAATTTGATCTAAAAACGCATTCGGTGGTAATACTGAATTAACAATAACTTAACATTGCCCGGCTCTACATATTGGATTTTACCCCACAATCCACATTCAAACTGCCTTATTTGCGCTTCGCTTTGAATGTGCCGTTGGGCTGAATGGCCACCAGTTCCGTAGCCCTATTGTTCTCCAGTGTAAAGCGTATGAAAAATCCTTCTATTGCCTTCAGCCTGAATTCGTGTTCTTTAACCGATACCAGTTCATACTTCGGTTGGCCGGGCACAAATAACATGAGTGTTTTTTCTCCGCGGATATAGACTTTCGATACCTGCCCGCCAAAATCGTAATCGCCTACATACGCTTGTAACTGAGCGGCTTCAACCTCCTGGACAACAAGCTTTCGCTTGAACACGATGTCTTTAACAGACGGCTCGAGTTTCATGTGTACTTCATCAATTTCACCGGCTTTATTGGTGATGAAATTTACCTTCTCGCCTTTAAAATAGCGTGGGCCGGTACCTTCAAATATGTCGTAGTGATAGTGTCGCAAGCCGGAAGATAAACCGTGAAAGTCGATGCGCAGCGAATCGCTTTCAATTTTAATGCGGAAGACTCCATAAGCCGGATGTTCAAAAACTCCTGCATAATCGCTTAGGGCGTGCGAGGGTTGGGTGCCCTTTACGCGGGCATCATCGCTTTCCGTTTTGGTTTTTTCCTGGGCTTCTTTGGCTTTCTTCACATCGGCCAATGCGCGTCCATTCCAGTCAACGATACTCAACCCAACCATTCGGTCGATAATGTTATTTCGGATGATGCCCGGAGAAGGTGTTCCGTTCATGTTGGTTAACACGATTACACCGATTGAATCTTTTGGCATGAACGCAACGTTTGCCGAAAAGCCATCGATGTTGCCCCCGTGCTGAACCAGCACTTTGCCCCGGTAAGCATTGATAAACCAACCGAGGCCATAACTGCCATACCCCAACTCATCGTACTGCAACGGTACCGTGGCCGGTAGCGAAATAACGGGTGTTTGCACACTTCGTACCGTTGATTCCCCAAATACTTTTGTACCCTTAAACTTTCCACCCTTGATTAGTGCAATCACCCAATTCGACATATCGTTGACATTGGAGTTGATTGATCCCGCTGGGCCAATCGCATCAATGTTCCGGTAGGGCGTTACGTCAACTTTGTCGTTTAATTCAATGTACCCCAGGGCACGGTTATCGGCTTTAGCCATTTGGTCGATTGAGAAGTTGGTTGACTTCATGCCAAGCGGATCAAGGATTCTTTCTTTCGTGAAAGCCTCCCAGGTTTTTCCGCTGAGTTCTTCAATCAGAATACCGGCTGTCATGTACATCAGGTTTTGGTATTCCCAGCGTTCGCGAAAACTTTTGTTGAACTCCAGGTAGCGGAGTTTATCCAGCATTTCCTTCCGCGAAAGCGAACCGCCATACCACATTAAATCATGCCGGGGTAATCCGGACCGGTGGGAGAGCAGATCGCGCGGGGTCATTTTTTCGGTGGCGTAGGCATCGTGAAGTTTGAAGGTAGGCAGGTATTCGATAAGCGGCTTATCCAGTTCCAGTTTGCCATCTTCCTGCAGCAGGCACACTCCGGCTGCGGTAAAAGCTTTGCTACTCGAACCAATTGCAAAAAGTGTTTCGGGGGTTACCGGGAGTTTTTTCTCAGCATCGCGATAGCCAAAACCTTTGGCATACACCACTTTATCTTTTTGAATAATGGCTACGGCCACACCCTGCACCTTCCAGTCTTTCCTGACTTTTTCAATGTAAGCATCAAGGCCGCTTAGTTTTTTGTCGAGGTCTTTGGTTTGGCTTTGTACGGATAGGGAGAATACCAGCAGCAGGAAAGTGAGTAGGCGCATCATAACAAATTGGGTTAGGCCAATAAGTTATGAAAATTGATTCAACTCTGCACAGCCGCCAGGGAATTGATTTCGGGATGGTTGAGGATGAGTTTAAACCAATGGGTGAAGGCTTCGGGATTTTCTTTGGCTTGCGCCTGAACGAGTGGGAGCGGAACAAACTTCCAATCGGCTACTTCAGCCGGGTTGGTGCGCGGCTCGCCATCAAATTGGCCCAGCAACACATGATCATATTCATGCTCAATGAGACCACCATCCAGGTCGACTCTATATATAAAGGAGTAAACCGGTTCAGGCTGAACGTCAATGCCCATTTCTTCCTGCAGCCTTCTGCGGGCCGCATCGGTTAAGGTTTCACCCGGTTTTGGATGACTGCAACACGTGTTGGTCCACAGCCCGGCACTGTGGTATTTGTGGCTTGCCCGCTTTTGGATGAGCAGTTCACCTTTTGCATTAAACAACAAAACGGAAAA
>CAZOYJ010000111.1:4155-11638 GCA_964583905.1 uncultured Roseivirgaceae bacterium | reverse complement strand
CAGTTATATTGCGGGCCTGCAGTCTTCCGGTGCCAACGTATTGTATAAAACCAAATGGATGAATGGCGTGTTGGTTGAAAGCGATGCATCCTTGATCAGTACCCTGGAGCAACTTTCTTTCGTCTCGCAGATTGAATACGTAGCACCCGGCTCAAGACCAAACGGCCGCATTCGTTCCGTTAAACAAAAATCGGCTACTTCCGGTAAAGCAGAAGTTACCGATGTTCAGCTTTCGGTTACTGCGTTAGACCAGATGCATAGCGCTGGCTATCGTGGAGAGGGTATTTTAATTGCTGTATTCGATAGTGGATTTACAGGTGCGAATGTAGCTGCCCCCTTTCAGCACATCTATCAGGAGAACCGGTTTGATGCATCAACCTCGTACGATTTTGTTCACGGCAGTTCCGATGTGTTCAACCACGATGATCATGGCACACGTGTGTGGTCGGTAATTGGAGCCTATCAAGAAGGGTCATTTACCGGTGGTGCCTATAAAGCTGATTTCATGGTCTTCATTACCGAAGATGATGCAAGTGAATACCGGGTTGAAGAGTACAATTGGTTGTTTGCTGCCGAGAAAGCCGACAGCGTAGGCGTGGATATCATCAACACCTCATTAGGATATAATACCTTTGATGATGTGAGCATGAATTACCTGACTTCACACATGGATGGTGAAACAGCCGCCATTACCCGCGCAGCCGAAATGGCTGCCAGCAAGGGGATTGCCGTGGTAACCAGTGCAGGTAATGAAGCAAACGATGCGGCATGGAAAATTATTACGGCTCCTGCTGATGGAAGAAATGTATTAGCTATTGGGGGTGTAACAAATTCGGGAGTAAAAACTTCTTCCAGTTCAATTGGCCCTTCCGCTGATGGCCGTATTAAACCGGATGTAATGGCTCTTGGGTTGGGTGTTGCTACAATATTACCCAATGGAAGCACAAGCTCGGGTTCCGGTACGTCCTTTTCCGCACCCATTATAACATCGTTGGTGGCAGGAGTGTGGCAGATTTTTCCTGATTTCACAGCAGCGCAAATTTTGGATACCATCCGCACTACGGCCAGCCAGGCAAACCAACCGGATAATCAATTGGGCTATGGCATAGCCAACTTCCTTGCCATTTTAAACATCACTTCCGTTGAAACAGGCAAAACTTCACGTAGGCTTGTCGAAATTTATCCAAACCCGGCTTCACGCGAAGTGTATATCAAACCAGTTGGTAAAATTTCTGTGGCTCAACTGAAACTTTCCATCGTGAACCTACAGGGCCAGCCAATGAACCTTCAGGTGCTCAGGGCGGAGGATAGCCTGGTTCTGGATGTGTCGGCTTTTGCAGAAGGATTGTACCTGTTGCAGGTGCAATTGAACGGACAAGTTTCAACGCACAAGCTTCTGAAGATTGATTAGGTCGGGTAAAGGGAATTCCAGTATTTTTGGGCTTTTACTATGCCAATGAAAAGTCCGATTATTGCGCCTTCCATTCTTGCTGCAGACTTCGCCAACCTTGAACGTGAGGTTACCCTGATCAATGAAAGTCAAGCCGATTGGATTCATGTCGACATTATGGATGGGGTGTTTGTACCCAACATTTCTATGGGTATTCCCGTGGTTGCGGCCATTAAACGCCACGCCCATAAGCCACTTGATGTACACTTGATGATTGTCCACCCCGAACGTTACCTTGAAAACTTTCGCCAGGCCGGAGCAGAAATTATTTCCGTGCACCTTGAAGCGTGTGAACATTTGCACCGCACCATACAAGAAATTAAAGCTGTTGGATGCAAAGCAGGAGTGGCCCTGAACCCGCACACTTCTGTTCAACAACTGGAGCACATCATCTGCGACATCGATCTGGTATGTGTAATGGCTGTAAACCCTGGGTTTGGCGGGCAGAAATTTATTGAGCATACCTACTCCAAAGTAAAACAATTACGCGCATTGATCGACAACACAGGGTCGACAGCACAAATTGAAATTGATGGCGGGGTAAACCTTACCAATGCCCCTTCGTTAAGGGAAGCTGGTGCCGATGTACTGGTAGCCGGAAACTTTGTGTTCAGTGCAGCTAACCCAAAAGATGTAATCGCACAGCTAAAGGCAATTGGTTGATTGAGCAGCCGATTTCCGGCAAGGTTTTTGATTTTTTAATGCTATAACCCTTATGTTATGAACAAGCTTACCCTTTTGATTCTTACCCTTGTTATGCTATCCTGTTCACGTACCGTTACCCGGATTGATCCATCCACACAAATTGATTTAAGCGGGCGGTGGAATGATACCGATTCGCGTACGGTGGCCGATCAGATGATTCATGATTTATTCAAGTCGGATGCCTTTAAAAAATATGCGGATGCTCTGGGCAGGAAGCCCGTGATTGTAATCAGTTCCATTCGAAACAAAACCAGCGAGCATATTGATGCCGGTAATTACATCAAAAAATTTGAAGTGGTTATCCACAATTCGGGCATGGCCGATTTGGTGGAGTCAGAGGAGTTTCGCGACAAAGTGCGCCAGGAACGTGCTGGACAACAAGACTTTGCCGATCCGGCTACAGCCGCCCGGTGGGGAAAGGAGTTGGGAGCCGATGTTATCCTGTTTGGCGAGATGAATTCGGAAACCGATGTGTATAACAAGCGAAGGGTAGTTAACTACATCACTACTTTATTTCTGACCGACATTGAAACCAACAGGCGTATCTGGTATGGTCAGCATGAAATCAAAAAACTGGTTAAGAATTAATTCAACCTCCCGCCATGCTGAAAAAATGCTCAGTCATCAGCATCATGATGCTGCTTTCAGCATGCGCTTCTTTTTATGAGGGTAGCTACGAATACAACCGTCAGTTCGAGCAGGGTAACCTGGAACAAGCGTTAAAAACCCTCCGGTCCAGTAACGTCTATAACCGTACCAATTCCAAATTTCTGGCGTACGTCAATAACGGATTATTGTTGTCGGTAATGGGTAAGTACGATGAGAGCAATTCCTATTTCGAAAAGGCGTATTTGTTTGGCGAAGATTTCCGGATCAATTACGCGCGGGAAGCCGCTTCGTATTTAACCAACCCAACGGTTACCATTTACCGGGGCGAAGATCATGAGCACCTTGTGTTGCTCTATTTCAAGGCGCTCAATTTTTTGAAGATGGAAAAATACGAAGAAGCATTGGTGGAATGCCGCAGGCTAAACATCCGGTTGCTGCAGTTATCCGATCAATATAATTCACCCGACCGGTACAAACGTGATGCCTTTATTCACAACTTAATGGGTATAATTTACCAGGCCAATAAAGATTGGAACAATGCCTTTATAGCCTACCGGAATGCATTGGAGATTTACGAGGAAGATTATACTCGCCTGTTTGGTTACGGAGCACCTGAGCAATTGAAAGCCGATTTGTTATGCGCTGCCTGGAAAACCGGGTTTAGCGATGAATTCTCATTTTACAAAGACAAGTTTGGATGGGATGATTTCAAAGTTGAAGATGCCGATGCCGAACTGGTTTTCTTTTGGCATAACGGCTTGGGCCCGATCAAAGATGAGTGGGGCATCAACTTCCTGATCAGGCGATCGGGCGA
Source organism: uncultured Roseivirgaceae bacterium (assembly GCA_964583905.1). Taxonomy (GTDB): domain Bacteria; phylum Bacteroidota; class Bacteroidia; order Cytophagales; family Cyclobacteriaceae; genus UBA2336. The sequence continues at coordinate 8,060 of CAZOYJ010000111.1, read as the reverse complement.
CATGTTTATTTTTTATAACGACCAACTTGGCTTGTCGTATGCTTTTCCGGTTACCGAAGACCGCGACCGTAACTCACTTAACCGGCTGGAGGTATTCCGGGTTGCCTTTCCAAAATACGTGGAGCGACCGCAGTATTATACCGATGCCCGGATTGTATTGGAGGATGGTGAATCGTATCCGCTACAACTAACGGAAGACATTAACAAGATTGCCTTTAAAAGTTTACAGGAGCGAATGGGGCTTGAGTTCAGCAAAGCGCTGATCCGGGTTGCATTAAAAAAAGCGACTGAGTATAGTGCGCGTAAAGAAGATGAAAGCTTTGGCGCCATGATTGGATGGATTAACGCCATGACCGAAAAAGCCGATACCCGAAACTGGCAATCGCTTCCGCATAGCATCTACTATTCGCGTGTGCCGTTAGCCGAGGGACGAAACCAAACCCGGTTTGTCTTGTCGCTTCCGAATGGAAGCACCGATGAACGATCGTTTAACTATACAGCGCGGGCCGGACAAACCCTATTCCATACCTTTACATGGTTGGAAGCCCGGCCGGCCAGACGTTATTGATAGGATGATTGCTGAAATTGCTTATTTTTGATTTTTAAAATTCTAATAATGAGTGCTTTAACTTTTTTGCCTCACATTTTAAAAAGCCTTGCACCCTGAACCAAAGAATTGTCATATTCCTATTCGCCCTTTCGTTCGTTTGCGAACCCTTCATTGTATTCGCCCAGAAAAAGGAAAAAAGTGTAAGTATACCTTTGGATCATTTTTATGTGGATCGCCAGGGACCCAGCATGCTTCGGATCTTGCTCAGCAAACTGAATTTTGGTTTGAGTACAGGATATGGTTCAACCACCTTTAAACATGAACTGTCAGGATTGGGAATTTATCAACCACCCGGTGGAAGCCCGGTTGTTTTTAACCCCGCCTCTCCAACCAACGGTTACAGCAATTGGTTTAATGCCGTTACACCTACTACGATTACTATCAATCCTGGCGACTTTGCCGTTACGGATACGGCTCTCATCGGTTTTAAAAACAAGTCCTTTAACATTCCCCTGCGGGCTACGCTTCATGTAGAATTTAACCGGTTCAGGATAGGCGGGGGGTATTCATTGGAGTTTACCAAAGTGAATGATTTTGAGCCTTTGAGCTTTGGTGATGACATCCGGAATTATTCGCCTGAGTTTTCAAGTTTTGGGTTGAAGAAGTACTTCCTCTTGTTGGGGGCTTCCTTTTACCGGTATGAAAAATATTTATTCACGGGTGAAGCCAATATCGGAGGCTATAGCCTTGGCAATAAATTCGACAAAGGCATTATCGACCGGGGCATGTTTGTTAACCTTGGCATTATGGTAGAGCGGGAAATGTCCGAGTACTTCCGGCTTTTTATCCGGCCGTCTTATGAATTCAAAAGTTTTGATTTGAATATCGAAGAGGCCGGGAAATCAATCAAACACGGCATGAATGCCTTTTACGTAAACGTGGGTGCATCCTACCGGATACCCGAGTTGAGGAGGTGCTTTCTGAAGGAATGTAAAGCGCAGATAAACCACGTTCATGGAAACCGGGAGTACCGAAGCGGGGTGCATCCCATCTATAAAAAACAGAATCCTCACTACGGTGAAAACTACCCAAACCTGATCAAGTACAAAGGGAAAAATAAGCGGAAATTAAACCCGTATTAACCGGCAGAAATAGCCTTTAAAAAATCACAAAAAAACCTCCCAAAAGCAGTCAAAAAAAGCCCTTTAAAGCTTCATTTTCACTATCTTGCACCGCTTAAAAATCAGCTTGAAAAAGCCCTTTTAGGCATAGAATTACGACAAATTTAATACTCTGAAAAGTGGCTGAAGAAACCGATGGCCTTACCCCCGGCCGGCAAAGTATAATACCCATAAACATTGAAGATGAAATGCGGGGAGCCTACATCGATTATTCGATGTCGGTTATAGTTTCAAGGGCTCTTCCTGATGTTCGCGATGGTTTAAAACCGGTTCACCGCAGGGTGCTTTACGGCATGCTTGAACTGGGAGTGAACTACAATAAATCGTATAAAAAGTCGGCCAGGATAGTCGGGGAGGTATTGGGTAAATACCACCCGCATGGCGATGCCTCAGTTTACGATACCATGGTACGTATGGCCCAGGATTGGTCTATGCGCTATCCGTTGGTAGATGGACAAGGTAACTTTGGTTCAATCGATGGGGATGCACCGGCCGCCATGCGCTATACGGAAGCACGCCTTCGCAGGATTGCAGAAGAGATGCTGGCCGATATCAACAAAGAGACCGTTGATTTCCAACCCAATTTTGATGATTCGCTAACGGAACCAACCGTACTACCCGGCAAGATGCCCAATCTCCTGGTAAATGGTTCATCCGGCATTGCCGTGGGCATGGCCACCAACATGGCTCCCCATAACCTGCGCGAAGTTATAGACGGTATTCATGCCTATATCGATAATCCGGAAATCACCATTGAGGATCTGATGAAGTTAGTGTCAGCTCCCGATTTTCCTACCGGGGGAATTATTTATGGTACTTCAGGAGTGCGGGAAGCTTACCGAACCGGTCGCGGCAGGGTTGTAGTTCGGGCAAAAGCTGAAATCGTAACCTCTTCAAATGGTCGCGAGCAGATCATTGTAACCGAAATCCCATACCAGGTTAATAAGGCCCTGATGATCGAAAAAACGGCTGCACTGGTAAACGACAAAAAAATTGAAGGCATTTCCGATATCCGCGATGAATCCGATCGCGATGGGTACCGCATCGTATACGATTTAAAGAAGGATGCAATCGCTAACATTGTACTCAATAACTTATTTAAATACACACAGTTACAGTCAACTTTTGGAATTAATAATGTAGCCTTAGTTAAGGGCAGACCACAAACCCTTAACCTGAAGGATCTCATCAAGTACTTTGTGGATCACCGTCATGAAGTAGTAATCCGAAGAACGCAATATGAGCTTTCCGAAGCCGAAAAGCGGGCTCACATTCTGGAAGGTTATCTCATTGCGCTGGATAACCTGGACGAAGTAATTGCATTGATCCGGGCATCCAAAGATCCAGATACAGCCAAATCAGAACTGATTAAACGTTTTGGGCTTTCCGAGATTCAGTCTAAGGCAATCCTGGAAATGCGCCTTCAGCGCCTAACCGGACTGGAAAGAGACAAGATTCAACAGGAATACGCAGAAGTTAAGGCACTCATTGAAAGGCTGAATGAAATCCTGGCAAACGAGCCGGTTCGGATGCAAATCATTAAGGATGAATTAAGCGAATTGCGCGAGCGGTATGGGGATAACCGAAGAACAGAGGTTGTTCAAACCGAAGACGACATCACCCTGGAAGACATGATTCCGAATGAAGAGATGGTGATTACCATTTCCAACCAGGGCTACATTAAGCGCACCTCATTATCGGAATACCGTACCCAGGGAAGAGGCGGAACGGGCTCCCGAGGAGTATCTACTAAAGAAGATGATTTTACCGAACATTTGTTCATCGCCTATGCCCACAACTACCTGCTGATCTTTACGGAAAGCGGCAAAGTCTATTGGAAAAAAGTGTATGAAATTCCTGAAGGCAACAAGGCTTCAAAAGGGAGAGCTATTCAAAACCTTATCAATATCGAACCGGGTGATTCGGTTAAAGCCGTTTTGAATATTGCCAACCTGGAAGACCAGGAATACATCAACAATAACTTTGTAATTCTCTGCACTGTAAAAGGAACCATTAAAAAAACCTCGTTGGAGGCTTACTCCCGGCCGCGCCAGGGAGGCATTAATGCCATTACCATTCACGAAGGCGACAAGCTTTTAACTGCCTCATTAACAAATGGTAAAAATCATATCATTATAGCAAACTTTTATAAACATATGCGAGGAGTGTGTTTG
>CAZOYJ010000111.1:2718-4145 GCA_964583905.1 uncultured Roseivirgaceae bacterium | reverse complement strand
AGAAGTTCGTCCGATGGGCCGGACAGCCGCGGGTGTAAGGGGTGTAACGCTTGATACCGCTACCGATAAAGTAATTGGCATGGTTTGTATTACCCGTGAAGATGCTAATTTGCTGGTCGTTTCAGAAAAAGGGTACGGCAAAAGATCTTCTATTGATGACTACAGGGTTACCAAGCGTGGTGGAAAAGGTGTAAAAACCATTAATGTCACCGCTAAAACTGGCAAGCTTGTTGCAATCAAGGAGGTTGGAGATGACGATGACCTGATGATTATTAATCGATCGGGTATCACCATCCGAATAAAAGTCAGCGAACTACGGGTTATGGGAAGAGCAACCCAGGGCGTTCGACTGATAAAACTGAATGAAGATGATAGAATTTCCTCCGTAGAGAAAATTCAAAAAATGGCTGAAGAGCCTGACGAAAACTAAGCAAGAACTTATAACCTAAATTAAAATGAAAAAAGTAGTTATTCTTCTATTACTCGTGATGCCCTTGGCAGTGATGGCTCAGAAGCCACCCAAACCTAACCTGAACAAAGCGTTTAATTCGTGGAAGGCGGGTGCTTTTCAGGAAGCCAAAGAAATGATTGATATCTGTGTAACCGACCCTAAGCTTTCGCTGGATGCAAAAACCTGGTTTTACAAGGGCTTGATTTATGCTTCCCTGGATACTACCAGCAATGAAGCATTTAAAGCGTTAGCCCCTAATAGTTTTGAAACCGCTATAGAAGCTTTTGCAAAGGCGGACGAATTGAATAAAAGTTCATCAAAAGAATTGTTTTATCAAGGTGACAGTTTTTTACCGGTAACGAAATCCATGCAAATGGATGGTATGGCTGTCTATTATCTGAATAAGGGGGCATTAGCTTATCAGGAAGATGAATACGATTATGCTATTGCGCAATTTGAAAAAACACAGCGTATATGGCCACAGGATACTACTGCTTATTTTTATACCGGTTTTGTTGCCCAGGCCAATGATGATTACGAAAAAGCTCTGGATAACCTGGAGAAATACATTTCTTTTGGTGGCAATTCTATCGATGCCTACACACTCATTTATAGCATTTACATTGGCCCAAAAGATGACAAACTAAAGGCCTTGGAAACCCTTCGGGTTGCTAAAAAGAAATTCCCTCAAGACAGCAATTTCCCCAAATATGAAATTGCTTTGCTGATTGATATGGACAAAGTTGATGAAGCTAAAGGCGGCCTTGAAGCTGAAATTGCGCGCGAACCCTCCAACAAAATTCTTCATTTCTACCTGGGTTATGTAAACTCAAAACTTGAAAAGTTCGAGGAAGCAAAAGTTAACTTTAACCAGGCCCTTAAAATTGATCCCACGTACTTCGAAGCGCAGTATTACCTGGCTCAGATCTTTTTGATTGATGCGCAAAAGATAAAAGTGGAAATGGACAACCTGGGT
>CAZOYJ010000111.1:0-2708 GCA_964583905.1 uncultured Roseivirgaceae bacterium | reverse complement strand
AGTTGGATAAAGTACTGGTAGATCGGTATAAGGTAGCCTTGCCGTATTGGGAAAAGGCTGAAAAACTCAACCCTTCGGATACCGATGTATTGGATAAACTTAGCGTTATCTATTACTACCTGGGTGACGAAAAAAATGAAAAACGTGTAAACCAGCGTCTGAAAGAATTGGGCATCGATGAAAACTAAGCTATAATCAAACGCCATTTACGGAAAAGCCGGGTTGAAATCTTTTCAATCCGGCTTTTTCTTTTGAATTTAGGATGTTCCTAAACCTGACTTCGCATGATGAAAATGACTTGCCCGGTTTTAGCGTTCTTGTTTCTATGGATTTCCGCGACCAATTCCCCATCTTACAGTCAGAATACGAGATTAGAAGGCGTAAGCTTTTCTACTGTCACCATCACTGATGCATTCTGGAAACCCCGACTGGATAAAATTTCCTCCGCCACATTACCGGCTTGCATTGAACAAACGGAGGTCAAAACTGCCCGCATCCAAAACTTTGAAGTGGCAGCGGGTACGAAGCCCGGTAAGTTTCAAGGTATTTTCTACGATGATTCCGATGTATACAAGGCCCTTGAAGCCATTGCGTACTCACTAAAAAACAACCCCAATCCCCAACTGGAAAAAAAGGCGGATGAATGGATCGATATAATCGCAGCCGCACAACAGCCGGATGGTTATATCAATACCTACTACACACTGAATGGCCTGGAGAAACGCTGGATCGATATGAGCATGCACGAAGATTATAATGGGGGTCATCTCATCGAAGCGGCAGTAGCGTACTATCAAACCACGGGTAAGCGGAAACTACTGGATGTAGCCATAAAATTTGCCGATCATTTTGATTCGCTGTTTGGCCCCGGAAAACGGCATTGGGTTACCGGCCACCAGGAACTGGAACTGGCTTTGGTAAAATTGTATAACATAACCCATAACAAAAGATACCTCCAGTTAGCCGATTGGTTGCTGGAAGAACGCGGTCACAAACGCGCCTTTGGATATACCTGGTCCGACTGGCGCGATACAGCCTATGCCCAGGATGTGTTACCGGTAAAAATGCAAACTGAAATAACCGGTCATGCCGTACGCGCCATGTATATGTACACGGGTGCAGCCGATGTGGCCACGCACACAGGCGATGCCGATTATATGAAAGCTATGAAGGCCGTGTGGGAAGATGTTGTTTACCGTAACTATTACATTACCGGAGGCATAGGCTCATCGGGAAGAAACGAAGGGTTTTCTATTGATTACGATTTACCCAATATGCAGGCCTATTGCGAAACCTGTGCCTCGGTAGGAATGGTGTTCTGGAATCAACGCATGAACCGGTTAACGGGCGATGCAGCCTTTATTGATGTACTGGAGCGAAGTCTGTATAATGGGGCGTTGGCCGGACTGTCATTAAGTGGGGATCGTTTTTTTTACGGTAACCCGCTGGCATCTTTCGGCACACATTTTCGGAGAGAGTGGTTTGGAACAGCGTGCTGCCCTGCCAACATTGCGCGCCTGACGGCATCGGTAGGCGATTATATCTATGGCATTTCTCCCGAAGGTTTGTGGGTAAACTTGTTTATCGGCAATACGGCAACGCTTAAAATAGCAAAGCAGGATGTCGCGGTCAGTCTTGAAACCCAATATCCCTGGGATGGAAAAGTGAACCTAAGACTTGATCCAAAATCGAAATCAAAATTTGCCGTTCATCTTCGTGTGCCAGGGTGGGCGAACAATAAACCTGTACCGGGCGATTTATATCGATTTATCGATCAGCGAAACGCTGCGATCGTCCTAAAAGTAAACGGCAAAATTATCACACCCGAAATAAAACAAGGATACATCGTAATCAACCGGGAGTGGAGAAAGGGAGATGTAGTTGAATATGAATTACCGATGGAGGTTCGTGAAGTGTTGGCACATGACCAGGTGAAGCAAAATCAAGATAGGGTTGCCTTGCAGCGCGGACCGCTGGTATATTGTGTAGAAGGTGCTGACAATGAAGGCAAGGCCTGGAATTTTATCGTACCGGAAGGAACAACCTATACGGAAAATTTTCAACCGGAGGTTTTAAATGGTGTTATGACCATTCACTTTGAAGGGCTGGTGATGAGCCCGAACGAGGGAGCTCAGAGCATTCAAACGAACAAGAAAACCATTACCGCTATTCCATACTATGCGTGGAATAACCGTGGGCAAAACGAAATGCAGGTTTGGTTGCCGCGTAAAGTAAAACAGGTAAGGATAAATCCAGATAACTAATGATTCACGTTAGAAATATAAACTCCGTGGCTTGTGCTTGTCTGAGCCTGGTCATTTTAATCTCCTGCAAATCCGGAAAAGAAAGCCCGTCAAATCCAGTGGCCATTAATGAATACAGTATGATCGATAATATAAAAGTGCTGCAATACACACTGCAGAATAGTCAGGGTATGGTGGTTAACGTATTGAATTATGGCGGTACCATAACTAAAATCTTAGTGCCAGACCGACAGGGTGATTTGGCCAATGTGGTGTTGGGTTTCGATAACCTTGAAGCCTATCGGCAAGCTGAAAATCCTTATATCGGAGCAACCATTGGCCGGTATGCCAACCGGATTGCCGGGGCCCGATTTAAAATCGGTGATGAAGAGTACACGTTGGCGGCTAATAACAACGGGCACTCCCTGCATGGCGGGGTTAAAGGTTTCGATCGGGTAATATGGA
>CAZOYJ010000110.1:0-11693 GCA_964583905.1 uncultured Roseivirgaceae bacterium | reverse complement strand
GGAATCAATTGCAGCGACTGTGCTTTTTGAATTGCCTGTGTTCTCCGGCTTACCTCCAGTTTAAGAAACAGATTGGACGTATGCGTTTTAACCGTATTCAAGGAAACAAATAACTTGTCGGCAATTTCCTGGTTCGATAATCCTTTGGCCATCAGTTCCAGCACTTCGTACTCGCGTTTGCTGATGCCGGTTTCGGCCAACGCCTGCTCGTTGAGTTTGAAGTTGCCGGCAGGTGCCGTAATGAACACTTTCTTCCTGCGCGTAACCTGCCGCCCAATCCACACGCCTAAAATAGTAAACAACACCCCGATAATGCCGATGTAAATTTCCACCGACAACTGGCGGTAAAGAAACCGGTACTCTAACATCTTCAGCAGAAAAACCGCCAGCGCTAATACTAAGCCGTAAAGGAGGATGGTGCGTTTCAAGCTATTAAGTATGGTGTAAAAATCTTTATGGATTATAACCCATGCAAATGGATGCGGCCGGTAAACTGATTCATTCGTCATTCCACATTCCACCTCACCCCGCCCATCCTTCTCTATCCAAGCTCCGGTATTGAATTGCCTCGGCCAAATGTTCTACCCTAATGTCCTCCGTACCGGCCAGGTCGGCAATGGTGCGCGACACTTTTAAAATGCGGTCGTAAGCGCGGGCCGAGAGGCCGAGTTTTTCCATGGCGGTTTTCAACAACGCTTTGCCCGAGTCGTTGATGTCGCAAATTTCTTTTACCATGTTAGAGGGCATCATGGCGTTGCAGTAAATGTCTTTTTGCTCTTTAAACCGCTCCGATTGAATTTCCCTTGCCTTTACTACGCGTGCGCGGATTTGTTCGCTGGTCTCTACGTTGCGATTGGCCGTCATCTCATCAAAACTCACCGGCACCACTTCCACATGAAGATCAATCCGGTCGAGTAGCGGGCCGCTTACACGGCTCAAGTACCGCTGCACCACACCGGGGCCGCAAACACATTCCTTATCGGGATGGTTGTAATAGCCGCACGGGCACGGGTTCATGCTGGCGACTAACATGAAATTAGCCGGGTAGTCGATGGAAACTTTGGCGCGTGAAATGGTCACCCTGCGTTCTTCCATCGGCTGGCGCATCACTTCCAATACGGTGCGTTTGAATTCCGGAAGCTCATCCAAAAACAACACCCCGTTGTTGGCCAGTGAAATTTCTCCCGGTTGAGGGATTCCGCCACCACCCACCAGGGCAACATCCGAAATCGTATGGTGTGGAGAACGAAACGGACGGGTAGCCACCAATGCCGTATCGCGGTTAAGCCTGCCGGCAACCGAATGGATCTTGGTGGTTTCAAGCGCTTCGTTTAGTGTAAGGGGCGGCAAAATGGTTGGCAGGCGTTTGGCTAACATGGTTTTGCCTGCACCGGGTGGACCAATCATGATTACATTGTGTCCACCGGCTGCGGCAATCTCCATAGCCCGCTTAATATTTTCCTGGCCCTGAACATCGGTGAAATCGGAATCGTATTGATTGCGCTGTGTTGAAAATATTTCTTTTGCATCTACCTGTATCGGGTCCAGCGTAATTTTCCCTTCCAGAAAATCAACGGCTTCCTTTAAATTACGTACGCCATAAATATCAAGGCCGTCAACAATCGCGGCTTCGCGTTCATTGTCTTTCGGAAGGATAAATCCCTTAAAGCCTTCCTGGCGTGCCTGAATAGCAATTGGCAAAACGCCTTTGATCGGGCGAAGCGTACCATCCAGCGCAAGCTCACCCATAATCACAAATTCCTCAAGACGTTCTGTGGTAATCTGGGCTGAGGCTTTGAGCACACACAAGGCAATGGGGAGGTCGTAGGCCGATCCTTCTTTGCGAATATCGGCAGGCGCTAAATTCACCACCGTTTTTTCGCGCGGCATGAAATACTTGAACTGCTTTACGGAAGATTCGATGCGGTGCTCACTTTCCTTGATCGCGCTGTCGGGAAGCCCGCTCATCCAAAATCGTGTACCTTGGCCCACGTTTACTTCTACGGTAATTTTCCGGGCATCTACACCAAACACCGCGCAGCCGTAGGTTTTTGCGAGCATACTTACACTTGCTTTTCGATTAGTACGATTAAGATATGAACAATCTTGTAATGTATTTCATGAATGCGGTCGGCAAAACCAAAATGCGGCACCCGGATTTCCACATCGCAATGCGAGGCCAGCTTGCCGCCATTCTTGCCGGTTAAGGCAATAACTTTCATGCCCCGGCTTTGTGCCGACTGGGCAGCCTTCACAACGTTGGCGGAGTTGCCGCTCGTGCTTACGGCCAGTAAAATATCATCCGCCTGGCCGATGGCCTCGACAAAGCGTGAGAAAATAAAATCGTATCCGTATTCATTGCCTACACAGGAAATATGACCTGGATCGGAAATGGAAAGTGCCGGAATCGGATTCCGGTTTTCGCGATACCGGCCGGTTAGTTCTTCGGCAAAGTGCATGGCCACGCAATGCGATCCACCATTGCCACAGCAAATTACTTTGCCTCCGTTATTAATGGCCGTTACCATTAGGTTAGCCGCATCGTTAATCCGGGCCGTGTTTACCGGCTCCTTTAAAAAATCGTTAAGTACAACTGCCGATTGCTGCAGTTCTTGCATAATGAGATGACCGTAGTCCATAATACTTATTGGGTTGGATTTTCCTGTACAGGTTGAGCTTTTACCGCTTCCTGTAGATCGTATAGCTTTGCTTTTAAGGTATTCAACTCCTGGTTGAGCTGTTCCTTCTCCCGGAGGTTTCTCCGGTTGTCGCGGTAGTGAAGAATAACGTTTACAACCATCAGGATCAACAAAATAAAGGAGCCGTATTTAAGCATCCAGATTTTACCCTGCAATTGAAAAAGAAAGGCGAGGTTTTCTTTCTGGCTGTCCATGTACACACTAAAGAAAAAAATGAATAAATGAAGCGCCCCGAATACGGAGTAAAAAATAAGCCTGTTCTTTTTCATCATAGCAAAAGGAATTGTGACAAACTTAGGGTTTTTGCCCGAAATCAAAAAAGGCTAATTCGCTGAAAAACATGCAGGAACCCATACACCCGGATTAGGCTTTCTGAATTTCACTGAGCTTTTTGTACAGGCCTCCGCGTTGAAGCAGGTCCGCATGCGTACCGCGTTCAACAATGTGACCATCCTGGATCACCACAATTTCATCGGCATGTTGAATGGTGCTGAGCCGGTGTGCAATAACAAGAGAAGTTCGGTTTTGCATGAGTTTGGTCAGGGCATCCTGCACCAACCGTTCCGATTCGGAATCAAGGGCTGATGTAGCCTCATCCAAAATCAGAATGGGTGGATTCTTCAGCACGGCACGGGCAATAGCCAATCGCTGGCGTTGTCCGCCCGAAAGCCGGGAGCCCCGGTCACCGATAACGGTGTTATACCCTTCGGGGGTTTGCATGATGAAGTCGTGTGCGTTGGCCACGCGGGCAGCATGCATCACCGCCTCTTCGCTCACATTCTCCATGCCGAAGGCAATGTTGTTGAAAATGGTGTCGTTGAAAAGTATGGATTCCTGGGTTACTACGCCCATTAACTTGCGAAGCGCATCCAGGTCATACTCCGGCAGGGCAATCCCGTCAACACATACTTCACCCTGTGTGGGATCATAAAATCGCGGCACCAGGTCAGCGAGGGTAGACTTGCCCCCGCCCGAAGGTCCGACCAACGCTATGGTTTTACCCCGTTCAATGCGGAGGTTGATGTTCTTCAACACGGCTTCGCGGTCATACGAAAAACTCACGTTTCTGAATTCGATGGCATTGGTAAACGCTGTGATCGGCCGGGCATCAGGTTTATTTAAAATTTCAGGCGTAGTGTCCACCACATCAAAAACACGTTGGGCGGCTACCGTACCCTTTTGCAGAGAGGTAATGCCGTTGGAAAAATTTTTCGCGGGTTGAATCATGGAAGCAAAAAAAGCGAGGAAGCCCATGAAAACTTCAGGTTTCAGTTCATTGTCGCCACGCATAACAAGTTGTCCGCCATAATAGAGGATAACCGCTACAATGATCACCCCGAGGAATTCTGAAACCGGTGATGACAATTCATTCTTTCGCGCTATGGAGAGGTTCACCTTACGGTGATACGCAGTTTCGTCATCCATCTTTTTCAAAATAAAATGGCGGGCATTAAAAGCTTTAATGACGCGCATGCCGCTGAAGGTTTCATCAATGATGTTAACAATGCGGCCCATCGCTTCCTGGCTTTGCTTGGCTTTGCGTTTCAGGCGCTTGATGATTTCGGCAACGATCACCCCGGTAATCGGCAGTAAGATTAACGTAAACAGGGTAAGCTTGGTGGAAATGGCAAACAACACCACCAGGTACACGATGATGGTGATGGGCTCTTTCAACACCGACTTTAAACTGCTTACCACCCCCACTTCCACCTCTCCGATGTCGTTGGTGAAGCGCGACATCAAATCGCCTTTGCGGTTTGCATTGAAGTACCCGATATGAAGCTGCGTTACATTTGAAAAAATATGCATGCGCATGTTTCTTACCACATCTACCTTAATCCGTGACGCGGCCATACGTTCCATGTACCGGAACAAGTTGGCCAGAAACACACACGATATGATGGCAATACAAACGAACATCAAGGCATCCATGCGGCCGTGCTCAACAATAACGCGCATGAAATGATGGCGGAAATATCCCTTCACAAAATCAATGGACATAGCCGCTTCGGGAAGCGCTGGAATTTCATCCGGCTGATTATCAAACAGCACTTCGAGCATCGGCATTATGAGACCCAGGTAGGAGGCGCTGAATAAAACCCCCAACGTAGAATAAATAAAAAACTGCACCAACCGCGGACTGAGGTTTGGTGCGTAGCGTAAAATCCGTAAGTAAACGTTCATCAAAGATTAAAATTCGTACAGCCGCTGGGCTATATTCCAGCGCAAAGCTAATGAAGTTATGATGGAATTATGGTCATAAACAGATACATCGCTTTCACTTTTACGCACCATGGCCGAAGCATCCAGAAAAAGGTTATGCTTCACCTGCCAGGAAGCGGTGAATGTACCCAATACAATTTTCTGCGCTACACCCTGACCGATGGTGTTGCCGAAGTTTGCATTATCGAGGTAGGTTTTGCGGGTGGAGTTGAGCTTCAGGATATCGCCACCAAAATTATAGTCATCCAAATCACGGCCTCTGTTGGCATAAATAAGTTTGCCCACCAAGTTTAACCGGGGCAAGGGCTGGTACCGTGCAATACCCACCCATTCGTTAAAGTTTGCACCCAACGGATGCGCAAGGGGCTGCATATAATTGCTGTAACTTCCGTAATCGGTGCCGTGCGAATAGGTATACGGCCGGACGAGATTCGTTTCTGCCTGCAAGTCGAGATTGGGCAACCCAAATGCATCCACATACTTGCCGCCCAGTTGAATGGCAAACTTGTTCGCCCACCATCCGTTTCCTTCCCGGATATTATCCAACACAAATTCGTCCAACACAAATTGTCCGTAGAATTGAATGCTCTTAAAGGCATTCCATTTAAAATCCATGCCTAACAAAACATTATCGCTGCTGCCATTTTGTTGCTCGATGGCGCGATAGAAAATAATGGGGTTCAAATAATCAAGCCGAAAGGAGGCAACACCGCTTTGGTCATCCGGACTAAACACCACCGATTCAAACAATCCAATGTTAAGTTTCTTACCGATGTTCATGCTAATGTGATGAATCGCCACAAATTTTTGTGGATAACCACCCGGAGCGGCAGTCAATCCACCAGCATTGCCGTTTACCGCAGCCGTGAACTGATTCAACATGTACATATAATTCAACTTCCACACTTTCGCATTGGCTTTCAGAAACCAGGCCGGTGGCCCGTGATCGGAGTAAATCAGCGAACGATACCCGTTGCCGATAAAAAACCGGTCGTGCCCGAAATGTAAATTGATGTGCTTTGAAGCCTCAAAGGTGATGTACCCCCGCGCCTGGAAGAAATCATACCCCTTATTGTCTTTAAAACTTTTCCAAAACCCTTCGTGCGGGATAACCGGGTAATACCCGATGGACGATTCGTTCCGGATTGTTTCGGAAATAAACAGCGGCAACCGGATTTGATTTTCGGTGAGGTAGGTGTAAAAGCCAACCTTGCGGTCTACCATGCCCCTTACCTCCACACCCCGGGTATTCATAAACAGCATTTCATCGAGACGTGAATCTTTACCGGCTCCAACATACAGTACCGGATTTACGTGCAGGTCAAACTCCGGCAAGTCGGCAAACAGTAAATCCGACTTCTTTTTATAAAAATGCTTGAGAACCGGTTTTGGGCTATCGTTGGTTTCAGGCCGGGCCCATTCCCAACTGTCGTTCCGGAAATATTCGAAATTAAACCTGTCGGAAGCCGAGTTAATCGCATTCAGTTGTCCGGCAGAATCCAGAAAGGCAATAATATCCGATCGCCTGTAGGGTTTCACCGAAGTAAACAGGTGCGGCAGGGTTTGGCCGGCCTTTATTTCGTAGCGGTCTATCCAATGGTAGTAGGCTTCACTGAGGGGGGCATAGTTGCTTTGAGAAAAGGCCATAAACGAACCCATGGCCAGCAATGCAATCAGGTATTTTTTCATTCGAAACGAAGGTTAGGGGCAAAATACGCAGGTTAGGTTAATAGGCCAAAAATCCAAAAATGTCTGCTTGAAAATCAGGCCTCTATTTCTATCTTTGCAGTCCCCTTTTGGGGAAATCAAGTAAAACAGGCTAAAAACAATGAAAAAGGACATACATCCAGATTACAGAGAAGTGGTTTTTCACGATACGTCAAGCGATCATAAATTTTTGACCCGTTCTACCCTCAAGTCGAAAGAAAAGATTATGTGGGAGGATGGCAACGAATATCCCCTGGTTAAAGTGGAAGTTAGCTCAGCGTCACACCCTTTTTTCACTGGTAAGAAACTGTTCGTTGACACCGCTGGCCGTGTGGAGAAATTCCAGAAGAAATACCAAAAGAAATCTTAATTACTTCTTCTTATATGCATGAAAAGCCCCGCATTCACCGGGGCTTTTCTTTTTTCAAGTCAATCCTGCAAATTGCACAGGCCGATTGGTTTGAAAGTCTATATTTACTCCATGAACCTGATCCTGTTTGACGAACCCTCTGTCCGAATTCAGCTGCTGCCCTTCACGTTCACCCGCCCAACGGCCGCCATCCGCGTTGGCATTTTAACCCTGACCGAAAAATGGGAGAACCGGCTTAACGCCAATGCTTCTTTCCTTACGGAAGATTATCTGTCTGGTAAATACCCGCTTGCCGAAACGGGCGATAACCTGCTCATCAACGGGGCGCTTTGCCCGGATGCAAACCTGGTGGATGCCGTTAAAAACCTCCCCCAAAATACCTGCCTGATGAAACAGGGCGTCCGGTTGGCGATGCGTTCGCCCCAGGCCAGTCTGATAGCTTTTGATCAGGCCACCCAAAAGGAATACCCTGCCGACATCACCCTGATTGACCAGGTGTGGAAAATTTTTCAACTCAATGGCGCCCAACTGCGCAGCGATTTTGAATGGATTACCACCGGCAGAACATCGGCCGGCATAGCCGATCCACACACCATCGTATATAACGACAGCCATATTTTTGTTGAAGAAGGCGTAACGGTTAAGGCTGCTGTGCTCAATGCTGAAGCCGGACCCATCTACCTCGGAAAAAATTCTATCGTACAGGAGGGCGCGTTAATTAAGGGGCCCTTTGCCTTGTGCGAAGGTGCGCACGTAAACATGGGCGCGAAAATCCGGGGCGACTCTACGGTGGGGCCGTTTTCGAAAGTGGGCGGTGAAATCAGCAACGCAGTTATTTTCGGATACAGTAACAAAGCCCACGATGGCTTTCTGGGCAACTCCGTACTTGGTGAATGGTGCAACCTGGGTGCCGATACCAATACCTCGAACATGAAGAACAATTATGAAAATGTAAAAATCTGGAGCTATGCCCAGGGCAGGTTCAAAGACACCGGGCTTCAGTTTTGCGGATTGATGATGGGCGACCACAGCAAGTGCGGCATCAACACCATGTTTAACACCGGCACCGTAGTGGGTGTATCGGCCAATATTTTTGGCGATGGGTTTCCCCGCACGTTTATCCCTTCTTTTGCCTGGGGTGGCGCCAGCGGGTTTACCACCTTTCAGGCGAAGAAGGCTTTTGAAACCGCGGAAAAGGCTATGGCCCGAAGAAATAGGAACCTTACCGATCCGGAAAAAAAAATACTGTTAACCGTTTTTAATTTAACCTCCTCCAACCGGGTTTGGGAGTAAAGTGATTATGCGATTTGCCGACATTCCAGGATTAAGCGAAACCAAAAAACTGCTCATCGATTCGGTGCGCAGTAAACACATTGCACACGCCCAGCTGTTTGCCGGAGCCGAAGGCGCACTAAACCTGCCGCTTGCTTTAGCTTACGCCACCTACCTCCATTGCGAAAATAAAACCGATGAAGATGCCTGCGGTACCTGTGCAGCCTGTAGCAAGAACCTCAAATTTATTCATCCCGATACGCACTACGTATTTCCCTTCAGCAACATAAAAAAAGAAAAAGACGAAGAGCGGCTGAAGTCTGACATATTAAAAATCTGGCGGACGTTCCTTACGGAACAGCCCTTTGGCGATGGGGGCGACTGGTTGAATGCGCATGGGGGCGAAGACAAGCAAGCCATCATCTCACGCGAAGAAAGCCGGGAAATTATTAAAGCCCTTTCCTTGAAACCGTTTGAAAGCGCCATCAAGGTCATGATCATCTGGCAACCGGAATGGATGCATCCCTCGGCTGCCAACGGAATACTGAAAATCCTGGAGGAGCCGGCCGCGCACACGTATTTCATCCTGGTAACGTATGCGGCAGATAAGCTGCTTCCCACCATTGTTTCGCGCACACAAATTATTACCGTGCCCTTGCTGCAGGATGCGGAAATAGAAACCGTATTAAAAAATCAATCAGTAGAGCCGCGCAAAGCTGCTCACCTTTCCCGGTTGGCCGAAGGCAATTTGAACCTGGCCCTTAAACTCATCGACCATGAAGACGATGACCAGGCCCAACGGTTTGCCGAATGGATGCGGGCCTGCTTCAAGAAAAATTACGCAAGCCTGGTGGCCTTCGCTGACACGTATCACGGCCTGGATAGACTCAGCCAGAAAAACATGCTGGTTTACAGCCTGAACATGATGCGCGAATCGCTCTTGCATCAGTCGGGTGCGGAGCACATTCATCGCATGGATGGCGAAGAGTTGAAATTCATACAAGACTTTAGTAAAGTACTAACCTTAAAGAAGATTGATAAAGCGAGCAATCTGATCAACGATGCCAGCTACCACCTCGAACGCAACGGCAGCGCTAAAATGATTTTTATGGACCTTTCGCTTAAACTGGCTAACCTGATCAACCCATGAGAAAACATTTCCGAATTGGCTGCACCAATACCCGCACCGGCCGTTTGCAGGCCGAGCAAGTCGCCCATTGCATCAAACCTTCCGGGTATAGTACAGAAATACTGCCCTTATATGCAGCCCATGAACTGGATCATGCCTTGCTCAACCAGGCCGTGGATATTGCGGTTTCATCGGCAACAGCCCTGGGATCTGCAACTCCGGAAGAACTTGAACTCATAGCGTTTACCAAAAGAAAACCCGTGAACGATGTGGTGGTCAGTAAAGCGAATCGATCATTGAATGAACATATCCGGGTAGCTGCGACTTCCGAACGAAGACTAGCCTTTATCCGCCATTACTATCCAACTGCAATGGCCACGCACGACCCTGACCTGGAGCACCTGGCTTACGATGCCTGGGTGATGGGTTACGAGGAAGCTGTAGAGGGAGGATTCGAACCTGATATTATTGAGCAAATTGAAACCAGTTATTTTACACCGGCTGCCGGAGAAGGGAGCTGCGTGGTGAAATGCCATAAAAAGCTGGATTACCCGCATAAGGAAGTCCTGCAGCTTTGGGTAAATCATGAGGAAACCGAAGATTGCATCCGCGCGGAGCGGATTTTCCTCCATTCCATACCTCCGGCCGCCAACTTACTGCCTTTCAGCTATGCCCATTTTGAAGGTGCGTTGATCACCCTGAAAGCCGGGTTTATTACCAAAGACGGGAAAGAGCTTTTTAAAGCTAAGAAATCGGCAGCCTTGGGCGAATCGAGAGCGCTGGGTAAACGAGTGGCGTTGGAAGTTATTCGCCATGTAAACGAGTACCCACTGCAGGTGAGCTAACTCCCAAACAACTTCGGCCCGTTCCCAAACCCTTACCGGGCCGTAATCAAAATTGTATATTTTTGCACCTGCTGAAATTTTAAATGTCCTGTTCATGAACCGCATTCTTACTTCATTCATAATTTTCTCTTTTATCGTTACCAGTTGTGCACAAAAGAAAGGACACGACTATGTAATCACCATCAAAACCAGTTTTGGCGACATGGTTGCTATTCTGTATGATGAAACACCCAAGCACAAGGAAAACTTTATCAAACTCACCAAAGAAAAGTTTTACGACAGCCTGCTGTTTCACCGGGTCATTGAAGAGTTCATGATCCAGGGGGGCGATCCGAATTCCAAAAATGCCAAGGCGGGGCAATCGTTGGGCAATGGCGGGCCGGGCTACACCGTTGATGCCGAATTTCATCCCAAATACTTCCATGAAAAGGGAGCCTTTTCGGCCGCACGCCTGGGCGACCAGATGAACCCTGCCAAGGCCAGCAGCGGCAGCCAGTTTTACATCGTACAGGGAAAGAAATACACGGAAGAAGAAATCACCCAACTGGAACAGGCCATGCAGTACAACAAAAAAAATTCGGCTTTGCGCGAAGTGCTCGGCCGGCTCGAATACCAGGCGGTGAAACAAACCGTGATGGACAAACAACGCGAGGGCAATTCGGCCTGGCTGCAGGCTTTCTTTTAACAGGCCGATACACTAATCGCGAAAGCAAATCCAACCTATAAAACTTTTGCGTTTACACCCGAACAGAAAAAGCGGTACACAGAAGTGGGCGGGTCGCCCCACCTGGATGGCGACTATACTGTGTTCGGAAAAGTAATTAAAGGCCTTGAGGTGATCGATAAGATTGCAGCCGTTCAAAAAGGTCCGGGTGACAGACCTGTAGAAGATGTGCGCATGACGGTAACCGTAGAAGAGATGCCGAAAAGTAAAATCGAAAAATTGTACGGGTACAAATATCCCGATTCGAAATAATCCCCCTGAGATGAAAATCCTGATCACCGGTGCTAACGGGTTACTCGGACAAAAACTCATCGAACTGCTCCAACCGGATAGGGATGTTCACCTGATCGCCACCGCCCATCGGCCGCTGGTAGTACCGTTAAGTCGGGGTGAATTTATTGCGCTGGACATCACCCAACGTGAACAAGTTGAAAAAATCGTTGCCGAAACAAAACCGGATGTAGTGATCAACACGGCTGCCATGACCAACGTGGATCAATGCGAAACGGAACACGATGCCTGTTGGCTGACCAACGTTACGGCTGTACGGTTTTTGGTGGATGCCTGCAGCACCCACAACGTTCACCTCATCCAGCTTTCTACCGATTTTATTTTCAGTGGAACCCATGGGCCGTTGGATGAAACTGCCGTGCCGGACCCGGTTAACTTCTATGGAAAAAGTAAACTGGAGGCCGAGCAGATCATTCAGCAAAGCGAACTATCC
>CAZOYJ010000109.1:0-11765 GCA_964583905.1 uncultured Roseivirgaceae bacterium | reverse complement strand
TGATAACCTTCCCGGTCTTATCGACAGCCAGAAAGATGTAGGCGGATGGCCCGCACTAGCCAGTTTACCCGCACCGCTGGATACCGATGGTGACGGCATGCCCGATGCGTGGGAAATAGAAATGAAACTCGATCCTAACAAAGCCAATGCTAATGGAAAAGACCTGAGTACGGCTTATGATAATATAGAAGTATATCTCAACAGCCTTGTAAAAAATATTATCCAAAACCAGGTTCAATAATATTGAACTAAAACCGCTATACACATGAAGAGATTTTTACCCAACACCCAGTTACTGCTCTCATTACTTTTTGTAGTCATTAGTATACAGCTAAAGGCGCAATGGGTTATATACACGGCAGATGTTTTGCCTAATACAGCGGGGCAGTCTTTTACCGCGTTTTCAGCTTCAAGCTCTGCTGGTAATCCAACTAATGAAATTATAAACGATCCAGCTATTGAAGGGAATAAACTTCTACATATGGCAACGGATAATAATTTTTATTGGCGGCAAAATAACCTTGCTGCCCCATCCCCTGAAGCGGCCACAATTGTTGTGAGGGCGAAAGGACTAGGGGATAGCAAGGATATGGTTTTTGAAATGGATCTGGACTTTGGAACATCGGGTACAGCTGCCCGTCAACGCGTGATTATTCTAAGTAATGGTAATTGGCGTGGAGATGGAAGTTCATTCGGTTCCGGAAGTACGGGTGTTGATGTGCTTGATTGGAATATTTACCGGTTTACAAAGAGCGGTAATGAGGTAATACTGTACATAAATGAAAACCCTGATCCTGTATTTGTGAAAACAACTACAACTGGTAATGTGGGAAATAACCATTTTCGTATTGGTGATGGATGGAATAGTGCTACTAACGTTATGGGTGCACATATTGACTGGATTGTTTGGGACGTATCAGGTGCTTATTCACCCACCGAGGCCGCATTGCCAGATGGTTTAACTGGAGTAAGTACTGAACTCAGCTCCGAAAAAGAAATCACTTCCTTCACACTCACCAACACACAAATTGGCGAAGCTTCGATCAATTCAGAAAACGGAACGATAACCGTCTCCGTACCCGATACCGAAGATTTGACATCCGTAACACCGGTAATCTTCACCGTTTCCGATGAGGCTTCGGTTGATCCTGCTGTTGATGTAGCCCGTGATTTTTCCGATCCCGAAAACCCGGTAGTGTATACCGTTATCGCAGAAGATGCATCGCAAAAACAATGGACCATCTTCGTTAACCGGGTTAACCTGAATGAAGAACTGATTGTTTACGAAGCGGAGGCTGCACAGTTTACCGGAAGCATAAGCACCATACATGAGGGGTACACCGCCAGCGGCTATATTGATTTTCTTTCTTCAGGCGACAACTCAGTTATTTTCACAGTGTGCCAGCTTGAGGCTGGTGTGCGCACGGCAAAATTTCGTTACGCCCTGGGTGAAGAGCACGCGCGCAATGCAAGGCTGTATGTAAACGATGTATTTGTATCAACAGTAGAGTTTCTCCCTACTGATTCCTATACCGACTGGAAAGAAACAGCCGTAGCGCTCACGTTACCTGCGGGCGTTAGTTCCGTAAAACTTACCTGGGAAGATGACGGCCCCAATCTGGACAAACTTTCCCTGGGCGGTACACTATGTGAGTCGTATGTGGTGGAAATTATAACCACTAACGATGGCGTGGTGAATCTTTCGCCTGCGCGTACCGGCAACCTGTATTTTTCCGGTGAAACGGTTACCCTTCTTGCCGAAGACAAACCTAACCTGGTGTTTGTTGAATGGAGCGGTGATCTGACCGGTACTGATAACCCTGCACAAGTGGTGATGGATAACAACCGAACCGTTACGGCACATTTCAACATCGTAACCGCTTACACGTTGGATGTAACTGTTGCCGGCACAGGCAGTGTTACCCTCAACCCGCCAGGAGGCGTATATGCCGAAGGCACAACCGTAACGCTCACGGCCAATGCCGTTTTAGGAACATCGTTTGATGGCTGGAGCGGAGACCTTACCGGCAACGCATCACCCGAAACAATCACCATGACTTCCAATAAAACGGTAATGGCTACGTTTACTGGCACGGGTGTCAATGTGGATTTCGAAACGCCCATAGGATTTGCTTCTGTTGTAACGGGTAGTGGTACCTATAACCACACTACTGCAACATTTTTTGGTCCCACAACGGGTGGGCAAGATGCCAGCGATACTTTATGGATAAATGGCCCAGCCGATTTTGATAAATTCGCCAAGCATTTGTACGACCGGATGCGTGCCTATAAAAACAGTTCCCAAAAATGGAGCAGTAATGCCGCAAAAGCTCCGTTGGTGATTGTTCTGAAAGAAGGCGTGTACCCGGCTGGTACTTCGGAAGAAGGCAGTGTATGGGGCAACCACATGATGACCATACAGGAACAGGGCGATCTTACGATTATCGGTAAGGGAAATGTTGTACTGAACTGGGGCTTCAATGTTAAGCGTTCGTGGAATATTCTCTTCCGCAACCTTTCGTTCCAGGATTATTACGATGATGCCATAAACATTGGCGAACCCGAAACTCACCACATCTGGGTTGACCATTGTACGTTCGGCCATCCCACAACTAGACCTTCCGATCAGAGTCATCCTGATGGAGGTGTTGATGTGAAAGGTGGCGCCAGTTATGTAACTATTTCCTGGAGCAAGTTTAGAAACAGTTGGAAGACTAATCTTATCGGTCACTCGGATAATAATGGGAGTGAAGACCTCGGTAAACTGAAGGTAACCCTGTACGGCAATCATTATGTGAATTCAAACTCGCGTAATCCGCGGGTGCGTTTTGGCGAAGTACACGTGCTGAACAACCTGATGGAGGGCCTGACCTTGTATGGCATTGCAGCCTCCAACCAGTCGCAAGTATATGTCGAGAATAATTTCTACCTGAACACGCGCTGGCCCATGTATGCCGACCGTTCATCGACTGATTTCAAGGACGTTTATGGAAACAATACAGATGGTGTGTTCACATCAAAAACCGGTAACTACGCCTGCACAGCTTTAAAAGCTGTTGGTAATGCGTATGATGACAGCGGCTTGCCGGTGATTACCGCACAAATTAGCCCGGCTATGCTGAATCCTGGAGGTCGCTCGGTTAAGTTCGATGAGCACAATGCGGAAAATATCTTTAACCCTGCTTCTTATTATTCTTATACAGCTTATGATGCATCCGTAGTGCGCACCCTTATTCCGCTTTTTGCCGGGGCGCAGGTGGTTGATTTCTTCGGTGAAGCAACAGACGGTATGATTACCGTAACGGGAACACTTTCACCTTTTGAGCAGACATCAGTTGATGCTTCAGAAAGTCAAAGTTATTCCGTGTCTGCAACTGGCATCACCGGAAACCTTACGATTACTCCACCCGCCAATTTTGAAGTTTCTATAAATCAAACCGATTGGTTCACCAACACTACTCCATTGGATATAGCTTCAGCTGACGGTGCCGTGGAGAGCACTGTAATATATGTGCGATTAAACGCATCCTCATCCGGCAGCTACTCGGGTAATATTACACACACAGCATCCGGTGCCAGCCCGGTATTGAAAGAAGTAACCGGTAACGCTGAAACCGGAACCGTGCCCGTAGGAACATGGACGATTTATGAGGCTGATCAAATGCCAAATCAGTTTAGCCCTGCATTTGTTGCATCTCAGCAATCAGGAGTTTTTAGTAACGCCATTGTTCCTGACCCCGATAAAGAAGGTAACAACTTATTACGCATGACAACCACCGATAATGGTGATGCAACGAACGATAACAATCAATGGAGGCAAAACGTCACTTCCGGCTTGCAGGATATTACCGTTGTAATTAAAGCAAAAGGAATTGATAGCGAAAAGGATTTAGTATTCGATATTGATCTTGATCATGGTGGATTCCGTTGGAGTATGCGCATAAGATCAAATGGAACCTACTCAATGGCAGTACCATCAGGGTCTTCTGGTGCCTTAGGGATAAATCCATTAGAATGGAACACGTACCGATTTTCAAAGGCTGGCAATAATGTATCCGTATACTTAAATGAGAGTACAACACCTTTTTTTACAGGAACCGCCAATTCCGGAACGCAAAGTTATTTCCGATTTGGTGATGGCTGGGGTGCCGATGCTGGAGTAATGAAGACCATGTCAACCGATATCGATTGGGTATCGTGGGATGTAACGGGTGCCTATTCACCGGCTGAAACAAGCCTGCCGGCTCATTTGGTTGGTGGAGAAGTAACGCCTCCAGCACCAGCTATTGCGGCCGTTGGAGTGTTGCAGGATTTTTCTCAGATCATCGGTTCACCGTCTGACGTTCAAACGTATACCGTGACGGGAAGCAACCTTACGGATAACCTAACCATTACGCCTCCGGCTGGCTACGAAGTATCGGCTGATGATGGTGAAACCTGGTTTAATGAAAGTTTAGCTTTGGTATTGAATCACACAGATGGCACCGTATCATCTACCACCATTCAGGTGCGTTTAAATGCAAATGAAGAAGGCACGTTATCCGGAAACATCGTACACACCAGTACTGATGCTGAAACTGTAAATGTGGCGGTAACGGGTATGGCAGAACTTCCTCCGGTAGTTCCTACCATTACCCTTACCGGTACGCTGGCAAGCTTTGGCCAGATCGTGGGCGCACCTTCGTTGGTAAAGACATACTCAGTATCTGGTCTTAGTTTAACAAATGACATCACCATTACTTCACCCGAGCCTTTCGAAATATCAATTGATGGCACGACATGGGTTAATCATTCATCGTCAATAACATTACAACAAAGTAATGGCACAATTGAAAATGCAACCATTTCTGTTCGATTGAATGCTGAAACTACTGGGTCATATTCCGGAGATATTGTGCATACAAGTTCGGGTGCAGTTACGCAAACCCTGGAAGTGAATGGAACAACAATCGACCCGCCTAATACAGGTACATGGACGGTTTATCATGCCAACGAATTGCCAGATGAGTTTGTATTAAGTCCGTTCGTTATATCGGGCGCAACGGCAGGCCAAAGTACAGACGGAGTGAATACAATTTTATCCGATTCGGAAGATGAAGGCAACAACCTGTTGAAGATGCTTGTCCCTGCTTCCAATGAAGCCTTAACAAGCTTTCAATGGAGGCAGAATCTTGAAGCAGAAGAGTTAACGGTAATTTTCCGGGTTAAAGGGGAACCTGGCCGGGCAATAGCGTTGGATGTCGATATGGATTTTGCCGGAAAGCGTTCGCGTATCACTTTGCGAACGGACGATAAGCGGGCTCAGGTAAGGAATGGCAGCGGAGGTACAGGCACTGTAACTATGAGCGACATTACGATGACAGAGTGGAACACGTTTAGGTTTACCAGAACGAATTCTGAAACTAAGCTTTATGTGAATGAAAGTTCAACACCAATACTTAACTCAATTCCGGCAACCGCAGGCGCCAATAATTACTTCCGCTTTGGCGATGGTGATAATGGCGCCACGATGGGTGGTATTATTGATTGGGTGTCGTGGGATGTAACAGGTGCTTATTCACCTGATCAAAAGTCATTGCCTGCAATATTGGGTGGTACAGATCCTGCATCGCTAATAAGTGTAGTTGGAACCCTGCAAAGTTTCTCGCAATCCGTAGGTTCACCTTCGGCAGTTCAAACCTACACCGTATCGGGTACGGACTTAACCGATAACATCACGGTTACACCTCCGGCTAATTATGAAGTATCATCCGATGGCGGCACCGCCTGGTTTACGAACAGTTCACCGCTGGTGCTGAACCACACTTCGGGAACGGTAACATCAACAACCATTTCGGTTCGGTTAAATGCTTCCTCAGCCGGCAGTCATTCGGGATCTATTGCTCATACCAGTGCTGGAGCCACGACTGTTAGCGTTGCAGTAAGCGGTTCTACAACGGCCACACCAACCATAAATGTAACCGGCACACTTACGGCCTTTGCACAGGAAGTTGGCTCGCCATCGGCAGTGCAAACGTACACGGTTTCGGCTACCAACCTTACCGGCAACATTACCATTACCCCGCCTGTTAACTTTGAGGTTTCATCGAATGGCGGCACAACCTGGCAAACCAATGCAACAACCCTTACACTTGTTCCAACTGACGGAACAGTTGCAGCAACAATAATTTCGGTTCGCTTGAACGCCACTGCTGGAGGTACTTTCAGTGGTAACATTACGCATGCATCAACTGGCGCTACTACCGCTAATGTGGCGGTAACCGGTGAAGCCACAGTGATAACCTCCTTACGTGAAAATCCAGATCTTAAATTTACCATGTCGCCTAATCCGGCTATGGATAAGTTGACAATCACACGTGATGATCCGGGAGCAAGCGCAGTGATCGCTATTTATACTGTAACCGGAATTAATGTCGGAACTTTTGAAATCCAGGCCGGATTGGAATCCTTGACAATGGATGTAAGTACATTTTCAAGAGGTCTGTATTTTGTTGAGTATTTAACTGGTAAAGGTAAACGTACGTTAAGGTTGGTAAAGATGTAGTGCGTTATAGGGTACCTTCGAAGGAACATAATAAGATAACGTATTGGGAATGAAAATGAAAATAGTGATAGGTTTAACCATGGTAGTGCTGCTTGGATTAACAACGCTACCTAAACCTATTACCGTATACCTGATTGGTGATTCCACGATGGCGAATAAGGAAACCAAAGCATTACCCGAAACCGGTTGGGGCATGCCCTTTAAGTATTTTTTTGACGCCACCGTTACAGTGGATAATCGCGCAAAGAATGGCCGGAGTACACGCACGTTCATAGCCGAAAACCTGTGGCAACCGGTAGCCGATCAAGTAAAGGAAGGGGACTATGTATTTATTCAATTCGGGCACAACGATGAATCAAAGGAAAAAACTGATCGGTATACTACTCCTGACGACTATAAAAAGAACCTTGCAAAATTTATAACGGAAACCCGGCTGAAGAAGGCTACCCCGGTATTGCTTACGCCTGTAGCGCGCAGGCGTTTTGATAATGTTGGAAGGGTGTTGGAATCGCATGCGGAATATGCACCGCTGGTTGCGGAGGTGGCGCAGCAGTTGAAGGTTCCGTTCATTGATCTGAATGCAAAGAGTAAAGCGTTGCTGCAGGATTACGGAGTAGAAAAATCGAAACTGCTGTTTCTCCATTTAAAGCCGGGCGAACACCCGAATTACCCAGACGGTAAAGAAGATAACACCCATTTCAGCGAACTTGGCGCACGATTAATGGCACAATTGGTATTGGAAGAGATCAGTAATCTGAAATTGGAACTGGCAGAAAGAGTTATAAAAAAGTAGGCAGTAGGCAGGTTAGAACCGATTGCCTACTGCCTGCTATTTAAGTTGCATCATTATTATACGAGGTAATCATATAAAAATATTGAATAATGAATATAAGGTTATTAAGTTTTGTCGCTTTCCTGTTGCTGGTCAGCTCCTGTGCACAAAAAATCGCCACGGTTTTCGATCCCTGGAAGGAAGCCGAAACTATTCTGGCGCGTATCAAAGCGCCCACCTTTCCGGATCGTGATTTTTTAATTACCGATTTCGGTGCCGTAGCCGATGGTGTAACCGATTGTACCGAAGCGTTTGCGAAAGCTATTGCAGCGTGTAACCAGGCGGGAGGCGGCAGGGTAGTGGTGCCGGAAGGAACCTATTTTACCGGGGCCATTCATTTAAAGAGTAACGTAAACCTTCACATCGCAAAGGGGGCGGTGGTGTTGTTCAGTCAGGATCCTAAAAAATATTTACCGCAGGTTTACACTCGCTTTGAGGCAGTGGAACTGATGAATTACTCGCCACTCATTTATGCATACGAGCAGGAGAATATTGCTCTAACCGGAGAAGGTGAATTAAACGGACAGGGTGACACTGAACATTGGTGGCCTTGGAAGGGTAAGTGGAGTCATGCCGAATTTACGTACAACCCCGAGAAAGGCGCGTCTACGCAAAAGGAAGCGAATGAACGGCTGAAGAAAATGGCCGAAGAGGGCGTTCCTGTTCGTGAACGGATTTTTGGTGAAGGCGATTACTTACGCCCGAATTTCATTCAACCCTACAAGTGTAAAAATGTACTGATTGAAGGGGTTACCATAAAGAATTCTCCGATGTGGGTGATTCATCCTGTGCTGAGTGAGAACGTCACCATTCGGAAAGTCACCGTAATCAGTCATGGCCCTAACAGCGATGGCTGTGATCCGGAATCGTCAAAGGATGTATTGATTGAAGATTGTGTGTTTGATACGGGCGATGATTGCATTGCCATCAAATCAGGACGCGATCATGACGGCAGAAGGGTGAATGTTCCTAGTGAGAATATTATTGTAAGGCGATGCATCATGAAAGATGGACACGGTGGTGTGGTGATCGGAAGTGAAGTTTCCGGAAATGTTCGCAACGTGTTTGCTGAAGATTGCGAAATGAACAGTCCGCATTTAGACCGTGCCCTGCGCATCAAGTCCAACTCCCGCAGAGGCGGTACTGTTGAAAATGTATTTATGCGAAACGTGGTGGTGGGTGATGTAGCCGATGCGGTTGTGCGCATTTTCATGTTTTACGCCAATGAAACGGGCGATAATCACCCAACCGTTCGAAACATCCGTGTAGAGAATGTTACCAGTCAGAAATCCAATTACGGATTATTAATTGATGCGGAGGAAGCCTATCCGGTGGAGGATATCTATATAGAGAATTGCTCTTTTGATAATGTATCGAAAGGTAATATTCTCAGGGGGTATAAAAACCTGAACCTGAAAAATGTGAAAGTCAATGGGGCGGAGTTGAATGCTCCTTTGGATCAATATGTGCATAAAACTGAAAAGCAATGATGATGCGAACCACTATTCTCCTTATAATTATTGTATTGGGAATGGCTTGTGATTCCCAAGCGCAGAAAAAAGAATTTTCGGAAACGGTTAGAGTAAAGGTTACAAACCCTGCGGCATTCGATCGGAATGATGTACTGGTTTTTATTTCAAAGGAAAAATTACCGGCTGATTTCAATCCCAAAGCCTTTGTGGTAACGGAAAATCAGGTTGAAATCCCGTGTCAGTACAATCACCAGGACAAGGATTATGCGGGCATCGTGTTGGTGCTCGATCACCTCAAGGCATCGGAATCAAAATCGCTGCAGATAAGGTATAACAAGTCGGGTGAAGTAAAACGAAGTTATACAAAGCGCACCCAGGCCGAATTGGCACATAAGTTCGGTGGCGAGTGGAAGGGCCGTGAGTATGTTGGTGGCGATTTTAAAAATGTAGAGTACCTTCGCGTTCCACCTGAGCACAAAGATCATTCGTGGTTTATCCGGTATGAAGGGCCGGGCTGGGAGTCGGATAAAATAGGGTATCGTTTTTATCTCGATCAACGCAATGCGGTGGATGTATTTGGAAAAAAAGTTAATGAACCCACACTTCAAAGAGCAGGACTTGACGGTTTTGATTCCTACCACGAAATGCAGGCGTGGGGAATGGATGTTTTAAAAGTTGCAAAGTCATTGGGAGTAGGTTCTATCGGCTATTTCAACGGTAAGTCTGCCGTAAGGGTTGAATTAACGGATAGCGTAGAAAGTCGCATTGTTGAAAATGGCGATGTGTATTCCTCCATTCAAACCAATTATTACGGCTGGAATACGGGAAATACGAAAACCGATCTTTCTTCGCGCCTGTCTATTCATGCCGGTACACGTTTAACGCAAAACAACCTTACGCTTTCCAGAGAGTTGGATAACCTTTGTACCGGATTGATAAAAGACCCGAAAGGAAAACTCTTTACAAAAAACGGAGCCGATAAAAGCTTGGGATACATCGCCACCTACGGAAAGCAAAGTCTGAATGATGACAACCTCGGTATTGCAGTTTTCTTTAAAACTTCCGACTTCATCGAATTCGCCAGTGATGAGTTCAGTCACATTGTTAAATTGAAACCTACTGGTGGCCACCTGACTTATTATTTTGCCGCGGCCTGGGAAGGCGAACCAAATGGAATTAAAACGGAAGCTGAATTTCTTTCCTGGCTGGATAAGGTTGCTAAAGAACTGGCAAGTCAGGTAGTGGTTGAAAAAATAAAATAGACGTTGTACCGCAAAGAGCCTGCCTGCCGGCACAAAGGTCGGTTCTCTGTGGTTAAAAATAAAGCCATGTATAGATTGATCTTCATCGCATTGATATTTCTCGTTTCTTGTAATAAAAACATTGCCGGTGATGAACGTTTGCTGATAACGGTAAAACGTAATTACACCATTCCTAAAAAAGAAGAGAAAGTTTCAGTGGCCATCCCCTGGAAGGAGGTGGTTATTAAATTGCCTGCACTCAAAAAATATTTTCCGGTAGTTACCGATCAGAACTTTGGTTCAGAAGTGCCTGTAAAGTTAGTGGATACAAACGGAGATAAGGCTCCTGACTACCTCGTTCTTGATCACACCTTTTATTCGAATGAGCCTGTATTCACGTTCTTTATCCGATCATCTTCAAATAAAATTACGGTTGTTTCTGAAGCGGTTAATCCCGGGAATCGGTTTGAAATAGCTGTACTCACACCGCTCCCGGTATTTGAAAAGAAGAAGGGCAAGATTACCGATGTGGCGTCAAGTCTTGTGCAGAGCACAATAAACCTGTATCCGGATGTAAAAAATTTCCCCATCTATGCCCCTCACAGGTGGAATTATGAATATAGTTTTTTTATGGCGGGTACGTTCAAACAAGGCAAGAAAATTAACAACCAAAAGTTTATCGACTATTCACGTGCCTGGTTGGATGGTTTTATCACCGATGAGGGAACCTTTATAAAGGGAGTTTATAGCATGGAGGAATATAAACTCGATGATATCCTTCCCGGCAGGTTGGTCATCAATCTCCATCAGGAAACCAAACTTTCAAAATACAAATCCATTGCTGATACCTTGATGCTGCATTTATCCAAACAACCGAAAACCAGCGATGGTGGATACTGGCATAAGGAAATTTATCCTTACCAGATGTGGCTGGATGGTGTGTTTATGGCCGATGTGTTTTCAATGCAATACGCACACGCCTATAATCAACCGGAATGGTTTGATGAGGCCGTGCACCAAATTAAATTGATTTACAAACACACCGTTGATCCTGCAACCGGACTGATGTATCACGGTTGGGATGAATCGAAAAATCCCGTGTGGGCCCATCCTGAAAAAGGAACTTCGCCCGAATTCTGGGGGCGGGCGGTAGGCTGGTACCTGATGGCCTTAGTGGAGTGCCTGGATTATCTGCCGGCCAATCATCCCGAAAGGAAGGATGTAATCGAAATTCTTCAAAACCTGTCGGCAAGCGTGTTAACGTATCAGGCTGCAAACGGATTGTGGCACCAGGTGTTGGATAAGGGTAATCAGTCCGGAAACTGGATTGAAACTTCCTGCTCAGCCATGTTTGCTTACGCCTATGCAAAAGGACATCGGCAGGGATTTTTGGATAAATCGTTTTTGGACGCATCAACCCAAGCGTACAATGCTTTGTTGAATCACTACGTATACGTAGATGCAAACGGAAATCTGCACCTCGACCAGACGGTGAAAATCGGAACACTCAATCCGAAAAACTCAAAAGGTGATTTCGAGTACTACATCACTACGGAAAGAAGAATTAACGATTACAAAGGATTGGCAGCACTGTTGTATGCCAGTATTGAATTGAACAGATACTTACCCGGAACTAAATGAAGATTCTCACTTTGGTTTGTGTTATCCTTGCCATA
>CAZOYJ010000108.1:0-11774 GCA_964583905.1 uncultured Roseivirgaceae bacterium | reverse complement strand
CGCTTCTTCCGCTGGTTCTGCCATCCGCAGTTGCGCGATTACATTGAAGGGGATTTGATGGAGTTGTATCATGAGCGGGTAACGGCTTCCGGTAAGCGAAAAGCAAACATCAGCTTCATTATGGATGTGGTGCTGCTGTTCAGGCCTGGCATCATCCGGCCTGCGCAGTATTCTTCAACTATAAACCATTACGGTATGTTTAAAAATTATTTCAGGGTTTCCTTTCGCGGATTGATGAAAAACCCGGTCAATTCATTCATCAATGTTTTTGGACTGGCCGTGGCCATCGGGTTGTGCGTATTTGCTTATGCCTTTGCCCGCTGGACGTTTAGCACCGACCAATTTCATGAAAACAAGCATACCGTTTACCTCACCACTTTTTTTGCAAACCGCGATGGTGTGAACCAGCAATACGGAACAACCCCGCGGCCGCTCGGTGAAATGTTGCGTGACGATTTTGCTCAAATCAAAAACGTATGCCGGGTTGAAGACCGCAGTGTGGTGATGAAGCATAACGATCATGTTTTTCATGAACGTGTGCGGTATGTCGACCCGGAGTTTCTTGAGATGTTCACTTTTCCACTCAAGTGGGGAACAGCCCGGTCTTTGAAAGATGTTAACAGCATCATTCTGAGCGAACCGATGGCAATAAAATATTTTGGAGACGAAAACCCCATCGGCAAGGACATCCTGATGATTTATGGGAAGGAGCAAAGCAAGGCTTTCAAGGTTACAGGCGTTGCTGCAGAGTTTCCGAAGGCACGTACTATTAGTTTCAACTTTCTCATCAATTTCGAAAACTTCAGGACAACTGACCCTGGTTACGACTCTCATGACTGGAATGCCTTTGTCAATGCTACGTTCATTCAGGTCGATAAGCCTTCCGATTTGATGTCCATAAAATCGAAAATGGAGAAGTATAAGTCGGTACAGAATAACGTAGTGCATGAAGATTGGGCTATATCAGCTTTTTCTTTTGAGCCTCTGGCCACCCTGCACGAGCAGTCGGAATACATTAATGACGATATCTCCAGAAGTTCAAAAGACAATTATGTATCCATTTACTTCATGGTGGTTATCGCGGTATTCATGTTGGCCCTTGCCTGCATTAACTACATCAACATTGCTATTGCCACGGCCGCGAAACGATTGAAGGAGATTGGTGTGCGAAAATCAATAGGCGCAACCCGAAAAGTAGTGATCGTGCAGTTCCTTACAGAAAATAGTGTGCTTACCTCGGTTGCTTTGATCGTTGGGGTAGCGCTGGGGTACTTTTTTTTCATTCCAGGATTTGAATCCCTCTGGCATTTCAACATGGATTTTCGGTTCACGGATGTCAACCTCTGGATTTATTTACCTATCATCTTGCTGGTTACCAGTATCGCTTCCGGAATTTATCCGGCCGTTTACATTTCGCGGTTTCAGGTGACTTCCATTTTAAAAGGCAGCGTAAAGTTCGGCCAGCGAAATCTACTCACAAAAGTCTTCCTGTGTTTTCAATTAATATTTGCCTGCGTCTTCATCACCATGTCGGTAATGTTTACACAGAACACCGATTACATGAGTCAGCGCAGTTGGGGCTATAACCCGGCCGATGCGCTGTATGCCAAGGTTACGGATCAATCCGCTTTTGAAAAACTTAGTGCGATCATGGCCCAAAACCCAGACGTAGTGTCGCTATCCGGTTCTGCCCATCACGTGGGTAAAAATCACCAGTCGGCTGTGTTGCATTTTCCGGATCAAAAGTTTGAGGTTGATCAACTTTCGGTGGATTCGAAGTATTTCGAAACGATCGGACTGGAATTAAAAGCCGGACGCGTATTTCATGACTTCGAAGGCAGCGACCGGCAGGCTGTGGTCATTAACGAAACCTTAGCCAGGAGTATTGGGGGAAATCCCATCGGCCAGGTATTTCGCATCGACACCGTTCAATACGAAGTGATTGGTGTGCTCAAAGAATTTCATAGCTATTCGTTCTCCCAAACCGTGCGCCCCATCATTTTCAAAGTTGCCGACAAAGCGGATTATCGGTTCCTCACCCTGAAAGCGCGAAACGGAGTGGAGATTGAAGTTTACAAATCGCTACAGGCAGGTTGGTCCGAACTTTTTCCGGAAATTCCGTTTGAAGGCGGATTACAACAAGATGTTTGGGGCTTTTACTACCAGGAAATTGGAATCTATAAATTGGTGTGGAGAGTTTTTGCCTTCCTGGCGATTACGTTAGCAACGCTTGGACTTTATGGCCTGGTGCGCCTCAACGTGGAGGGGCGCACGAAAGAATTCAGTATTCGGAAAGTGCTGGGCGCCCGACTGAAAGACATTTCAGTAAGTGTAGTAAATCAGTACCTGATCCTGTTTATGCTTGCCCTGATTATGGGGGCACCACTTGGTCAATGGCTTGGAACGTGGTTGATCGAGTTCAGCAATGAGTACCACATGCCGATTACCTACTCTGGTGTAATCATTTCGGTTGTGATTACCGCACTTGTTTTATTGGCAACTGTTTCTACGCAGATATGGAAGGTAGTAAAATCAAATCCTGTGAATGGATTGAAGTCCGAGTGAGAGCCAACTGGCCGTTAGGACATTTAATAGCAATTTAATTTAGGCAAATCTCTGTCTAGTCCTGAAATAGATTCTGCGGGGACCAAAAAACACAGATCTTAAAAATATTGCAGCGAACATTACACAACAATATACTTTGCTGTTTGCCCTATCACTGGGTATTGGCACACCCCTGAGCTACATGTTAATAAAACTCGTACTCGATTCGGCTTATACCTATCCTATACCCGTTACCTTCTGGCGTGTAGCATTTGTTTCTGTGATCGTGCTCTTTATTTTACTGGCTACACTATCTACACAAATAGTAAAAGCAGGAAATACAAATCCTGTGGATGGATTGAATATTGAATAAACTTTAATTGAAATATTCCAGGGTGTGTGGATAATCATTAAAGGTTTTAACTTCATGGCTTCTTCTGAACAAAAAGGGTTATCATGAAAGCCATCACGCGAAGTAAATACGGAGGTCCCGAAGTTTTGGAAATTCAGGAACTGCCTATCCCATCACCTCAAGACAATGAACTGTTGATACGCGTTCATGCTACAACGGTTAACCGAACAGATTGTGCGATTCTCACGGGCAGGCCCGCCATCATCAGGCTCTTCACCGGATTATTTTCTCCTACATTTAATATCCCGGGTACCGACTTTGCCGGTGAAGTGGTGGCCATTGGAAAAAAAGTGAACCACTTTAAGACGGGCGATAAAGTTTTAGGTTTTGATGATACCGGCCTGGGCTCGCAGGCGCAATATTTTTGCATCAAAGAAAGCAAGCCTATCATTCACATACCCGATGACTTTACCTATGCACAGGCAGCCGCCAGTGCCGAAGCAGCCCATTACGCTTACAACTTTATGAACAAAGTAAAATTGCAGGCCGGACAACAGGTAATGGTTAATGGTGGTACTGGAGGCATTGGTTCTGCACTGGTACAGTTCTTAAAATTTCATGGCTTGTATGTAGCAGCTACTTGTCGTACCGAGCATCTGGAAATTGTAAAGTCACTCGGTGCCGATAAAGTGATTGATTATACAAAAGAAGATTTCACAACCGCTAGAGAAAAATATGATTTTGTGTTTGATGCCGTGGGTAAGAGCAGTTTCGGTAAATGTAAAGCGATTTTAAAACCTGAGGGCATTTATATTTCTTCTGAGCTGGGGCCAGGAAATGAAAATCCATTACTGGCCATTTCTACCTCTTTCCGCAAAGGCAAAAAAGTTAAGTTTCCACTGCCTATAGATATTAAAAAAAGTTTAAGCTTTATTATGGAACTTGTAAAGCAAGGCAAGTTTAAACCCTTGATCGACCGCAGTTACACAATGGAGCAAATCAAAGAAGCTTATACCTATGTAGCCTCCGGACAAAAGGTGGGGAATGTGGTTATTAGTTTTGATGATAAGGATTGAATAGCCAAGACATCTTGCCTGAACAGTTATGTACAACTCGGACATAGCTAATTTGGAGAAATTAGGTAACCGACTTACACTCGCGGAGGCTAAGTGTAAAGGATACAACTTATTACTAAAATGATGTAATACATTTTATCGCTGAAAGTTTCACCTTTAAACGATTAAACCCAATGTTCAGGGCAGCATTCCTTCAATTCTTAGTTCAGTAAAGTTATGAGTGAGACATTAACCGTAAAAAAGAAAATAAATAGGCTCACTATACTAAACGAAGAGTTGGAGAACTATTTTAGAAACACGATAATAGCACAGTTATTTATAGACGCTGACTTGATTCTAAGGAAATTCAGCCCACCAGCCAATGCTCACTTCAAGTTAACAGCAGAACATATTGGAAAATACATTTCCGATATTGCTACTCTTTCACAAATCCCAGGATTGGCAGAGCGCATCAAGGAGGTAGTAGCCAATAGCCAGGATGTTGAGAAGGAAATTCAAACCGATGACAGGCGGTGGTTTCAAATGAATATACTTCCGTATTTTATCAAAAAGCAACAGATTACCAATGGTGTAATCATTACATTTATTGACATAACGGATCGCATTAAAGACAAAAGGGAGATCGAAAAAATAAATAATGAACATGAAACGTTTATCTACTCAGTTTCACACGATTTCAGGGGTCCTTTAACAAATATGATGTTGCTGATTGAGCTATTGAAAGCAGCGATCAGCAGTAACGACAAAGAACAAATACCCGTATTCATAGAAAAGATTCTAGAATCTGCACACTGCCTAAAAAGCATGATCAACGAGCTTACTGACATTTCTAAAATTGGAACAGCACCACACGACAAGCCTGCCCCCGTCAACATTGAAAAACTCATTGTGGAAGTGAAGTTTATGTTGAAAAATCAAATCCATGAGTCGCACGCTAAGATAACCACACACATTCTTGTTCCTGAGTTACAATTTTCCAGGAAGAATTTACGAAGCATTATGTACAACTTAATAAGTAATGCTATTAAGTATGCTAAACCCAATACTACTCCCGAAATAGTAATAAAAACTGAAGAAACGGATGAGTACACACTTCTTTCCGTGAAGGATAACGGTATTGGCATCAAGGAGGATAAACAATTGACCATATTTTCAAAATTCACGCGCCTTCGGACGAAAATAGAAGGAACAGGAATTGGATTATTTATTATCAATAGAATGGTGACTAACCAGGGTGGTAAAATCGAAGTTGCAAGTGCGGTTGACAATGGCGCAACCTTTACTATTTACTTAAAGAAATAACTTCTTCGAGATTGAAAAAAGAATGAGCAGGGAGGCCAATACTCACTTGTTCTTTCTGAAATACGGATCACCATGGCTGTAAAAATATTACATGCCATGAAAGTTCACCTTTAAAGGATTACACTTAACATTCAGGGCATCATTTCTGAATAATTAGTTCTGTAAATTTATGGGTGATACACTGGCCGAAAAAAAAACGAAATAAACAGGCTCACTACACGGATGTTGAGAAGGAAATACAAGCGGATGACCAGCGATTAAACATGAAAAAAATTAAGTTCTTTTGGAATGAATTAATAGCTTCCTTTTGGTTTATACCTGTGTTACTAATCATACTATCAGTCCCACTAGCCATAGGATTTGTTTATGTGGACGGAGCAATAGATGTATCATTTGATGGCCTCCAGAGGTTCTTTTTTGTAAGCAGTGCAGATTCGGCCCGTAGTATATTATCAACTATATCCGGTGCCATGATTGGAGTTGCCGGAACAGTATTTTCAGTTACACTGGTGGTTTTAACCTTAGCCTCTTCACAATTTGGCCCAAGATTGATTAAAAACTTTATGTCAGTAAGACTGAATCAAGTAGTGTTAGGTTCGTATGTATCCACCTATTTATATTGTTTGTTAATATTAAATGCCATAAAAGAAACAGACAGTTTTAATTTTATACCGGCAATTTCAATTCTTGTGGCAATTTTTTTAGCGGTAGTGAATATTATATTGCTGATTGTATTTATTCACCAGATTGCCATCAGTATTCAGGCCGATAAAGTGATTTCTGATATTCATGTTTTTATTTCATCACAAGTAAAAACCTTGTTTCCAGGAAAATTGGGAGAGGAAATGGATGCTGAAAATAGCCTTCAAGCGGCTAATAGTAAGTCTCAATACAATAATATTATTTCTCTTAAATCACCAAAGAGTGGCTATCTTCAATATATAGATAGCGAATCGTTGTTCGGTATTATGACTGCTGATAATTCTCTTTTAGAATTAAATGTCAAACCCGGTGACTACTTAGTTGAAAACATTGAAATTGGAAAAATTTACAAAAGTAGAGAGGCTGATGAAGAAACTTTTAAAAAAGTCAGGAGTCATTTTATTATAGGTAAAACAAGAACCTCCCAACAAGATTTTGAGTTCTCCATCCATCAAATGGTTGAAATCGCAGCACGGGCACTTTCCCCAGGGGTCAATGACCCATTTACAACAATAGCCTGCATTGATAACCTGACAGCTTCAATGTCTTATCTTGCTCAGGTAAAGTTCCCTTCAAAATATCGATATGATAAAGAAAAAAACTTAAGGGTAATTGCAGTGACCTTGAGTTTTGAGGGAGTTTTGAATGCTGCATTTAATCAAATACGTCAATTTTCAGCAGGGAGTACGGCTGTTATCATCAGGCTAATGGAAGCACTTATAACCATTAGCCAATGCACAAATAACGTAGGTTATAAAAACGCTATCATCAGACATGCAAAAATGGTATTAAATGTTGGTAAGGAATCAATAAAAGAAGAAAATGACTTTAAAGACTTGCTGGAAAGATCAAATAAATTGATTTCGGAATGAAAGCCACTGGCTCAATACCATTGGATTACTGAGTATCAATTTAAAACAGAAATATTATGAGCACAAATGAAAAAAATAATTTGGAAGAAAATGAAAGTGAACCAACTCAAACAAGAAGTAAATTCGTGGATAAACTTCTTTCTTTCTTCAAAAGTAATAAGGCTGCAAGCGTTTTAGCAGTATTACTCTTGGTTGTTTTAATTTGGTTTTCCGTTAAAATGCGCATTAACGAGAGAAGTTTTATTAATGAAAAGGCACAACTGATCACTCAATATGAAAGCACAATTGACAGTTTGCAAATCAATCATCTTGAATTTGCCACAAAGGTTTTCTCCTGGTCAGTAAGAAGTGAATTATTAAGAAATAACACTGAAAACCTTAGCCAATTGTTAACGGTATTTGTTCAAGAATCTGGTACTGATTTAGTCCAATTAATAAATCCTGAGGATAAGATGGTTCTATTATCATCCGACAAAAAGTTTGAGGGCAATCCATACACCGGGAACTTGAATTTTGAATTACAAGAGTCAACGGTCTTAAATGAAGGTGCCGATGTAAAAATAATTACACCCGTAATGGGTTTTAATAACAAAATTGGAATTCTGATTGTGGAATTGAAGAAGAAAGAATAACCCTGCCTCATTTTTTGATATAAATTTCTTTACTCACTCTTCAGGCTATTCACCGGATTTTCCACAGTGGCAGAAATCGACTGATAGGAACGGTTAATAAGCTAATTGTTAAGGCAACGGATAGTACAAAAACAGTAAGATTTCCGAAGTCGAGGATATTGATCTTGTATTGAAAATCAGTCAGCCACTGATTCATAGCATAATAAGCAAGTGGCCAGGCCAGTACGGTTGCTATGATAATCAGCAACATAAACTCTTTTGAAAGTAACATCACAATTTGCGACATATTGGAACCCAAAACCCTCCTCACCCCAATTTCCTTTTTTCTTTGCTCGGCAATGTATGCTGATAGTCCGAAGAGGCCCGTTTTGGAAGATCCTATTGTAGGGATGTGATGAAGCGCTTAATGTCATGATTGCTTTTTGGCTTTTCAAATACTGAACATCACAGAATTGCCTCCAATTAAGAAAGAAGAAAGACCTGGTTTCATAGCTTAAGGTCAGGCAATGAGAGGCGCTGAGTTTATATTTCTATAAATCTGGGATCGGATCCTATGACTCTTTCAAAGGAAAGTTATTTGCCTCGATGGTTAACATCGGGCGCCATCAGGCCATCGATAAAACTCGCTCAAAAGAGATTGAAAGCAGTTTCAAACATTTCCAAATTTGGCTATGGGTGAGTGGAAATGAACGCCAGTACGCTTCGTGGACCGATGAAGTGTACAGGATAAGGTGGCGAATAGTGATGAGTGAGCAGCAGTCCTGAACTTAATGAATCGTTAAAGCATTACCTTACGAAGCTGAACTCACTAATGAGCAACTGGAGCAGTTTACTTTTATCACATCCAATGACCTACAGGAGCCGTTTATGGAATTCAAAAAATATTGTTTCATTTGAAAAAAAATCGAACCGTGAGAAATGACATAATAATAAGGAATAATGTAAAGATTTTTGGAAACGGTACTCAGCCGATGGTATTTGCGCACGGCTATGGTTGTGATCAGAACATGTGGCGATTTATTACCCCTGCCTTTGAGAAGGATTATCAGATTATAGTATTTGATCACGTAGGCTCCGGCAAATCAGATCAAAGCGCCTACGATTTTGAAAAATACAGTTCACTCAAAGGATACGCGCATGACCTTATTGAGATTTGTGATGCTCTGAATCTCAAAAACGTGATTTTTGCAGGACATTCTGTTAGTAGCATGATTGGGGTACTTGCCGCGGCTGAAAGACCTGATCTGTTTGATAAATTGGTTTTGATAGGGCCATCCCCTTGCTACATCAATGCTAATGGATATATTGGGGGCTTTAGCAAGAAGGATATTGATGAATTAATAGTAACCCTGGAAAGTAATTACCTGGGTTGGTCAAGTTTCATCACACCTGTAATCATTGGTAACCCGGAAATGCCTGAATATTCCGAAGAACTTAAAAACAGTTTTTGCAGCATGAATCCTGACATTGCCAAACATTTTGCCAGAGTGACTTTTCTGGGTGATAACAGGGAGGATTTATCCCGGGTTTCAACCCACGCTTTGATTATTCAATGTCATCCGGATGTGATCGCCCCTGTTCAGATTGGAGAATTTGTTCATCAAAAAATACCTAACAGTAAGTATGTGCTGTTGAATACCTCCGGCCACTGCCCACACCTTACTGCTCCCGATCAGGTTATCTCCAGCATAAAATCTTACCTGGAAAACTGACCTTTGAAAACCCAGCCATTCATAGAAGACGCTGAAGACCTTTACCAAAATGCTCCTTTTGGTTATTTGACTATGCGTGCCGATGGACTTATTGTCAATATAAATGCCACATTACTAACGTGGTTGGGTTATGAAAGAAACCAAATCGTAGGTCATAAATCATTTCAGGATTTATTGGGTATGGGAGAAAAAATTTATTTTGAAACCCACATAATGCCCATGCTTCAAATGCAGGGAGAAATTTCTGAAATAAATATCGAACTTAAAGGAAGGGAACCAACCAAGCTGCCTGCATTGATCAATGCCAGGCGTATTCTTGTCCCTTCAGGCCTTCAACCCGTATACAGGTTTTCTGTGTTGAATATATCCCAACGGAAACAATATGAGGTGGAGTTGATGAAAGCCAGAAAAGAGGCGGAGCAAATGGTTCAACGGCTCAAACAGATCAACCAGGAACTGGAACAATTTGCCTATACGGCCTCCCATGATTTACAGGCTCCATTATTCACAATTTCTGGTTTGATCGGTTTATTGGAAAAAAAAGGACATCTTCCTGCCGGCAGTGAGGCCGCAAAGTATTTTTCTTTTATTAAAAGCAATGCCCAAAGGATGAAACTGATGATCAGCGATTTGCTTGAATATGCCAAAATTGATGGAAAAGAGATGGAATTTAAGGAGGTTTCTTTAAATGAAGTATGTGAAATTACGCTGGAGATGATTAGAGATCAGGTGAGTGAAAACAACGCTGTAGTCACTATTCCTGAATTGCCGGTTGTTGTTGGAGATAAGATTCAACTGGTCCGGCTTTTCCAGAATCTTTTTGGCAATGCCATCAAATACCGGTCGGATGCAGACCCTGTAATAAGGGTGGAGTTTGAACATAAAGGTGATGAAATCACCGTCTTTGTCAAGGACAATGGGATTGGTTTCAAACAGGAATTGGCCGATCAAGTATTTGGGTTTATGAAAAGGCTCCATTCACCTGACAGTATTCCCGGAACAGGCATAGGACTTTCAGCATGCAAGCGGATTCTTGAAATACACGGAGGGACCATTGGCGTAGAATCAGAACCGGGTAAAGGAAGTACCTTTTATTTTACACTGCCTAAAAAGGAGCGAGGATCAGATCACTGAGGCCTGTCTTATGTGTATGGACCGGTTGACTGATAAAGAGCAGAAGGATCAGTAAATATTTCATAATCGGGATTTGGGATGGAGTTTGCCAAAAGTAATCATTAATCGGTGGTTGAAGAACGCCTGTCGACACCCAATCCTGAAAATTCTGCGGGGGACTTGATCAATAATCGGTGTTGGAGAACGGGTTCAACCCTCAAGATTAGTACCTTTACAGTGTACCGATTAAGGATCACACTATGCTATTCAGGTTAACGAAATTGTTGCTCATTTTTTCGCTGGTAAGCACCCAGGCTTACGGCCAGTTTTTCGAAGGGAAGATTGTGTACACCAATACGTATAAAAGCAAACTGCCAAACCTGACCGATCAGCAACTGACCACCATGATGGGAACCACGCAGGAGTATTTTATTAAAGGAGGTAACTACAAATCGGTAGCACCCGGTGCACTTATACAATGGCAACTCTATAGTAATAAGGACAACAAGCTCTATACGAAAATGGGGAATTCAACGGCTGTTCTTTGGAACGATGGCGCTGAAAATAAAGATGAACTGGTTAAGGCCGAACTGAACCGCGGGGTGATTAAGGTATTAGGGCATACCTGTGATGAATTGATCCTGACTACCAAGTTGGGCGTGCAGAAATATTATTTCAGCAACGAATTAAAAGTAGACGCCACCCTGTATGAGCAGCACAACTATTTCAATTGGAATGAATACCTCGCGCTGGCTAAGGCGCTTCCG
The DNA here is from genome assembly GCA_964583905.1 of uncultured Roseivirgaceae bacterium. Taxonomy (GTDB): domain Bacteria; phylum Bacteroidota; class Bacteroidia; order Cytophagales; family Cyclobacteriaceae; genus UBA2336. Next base: position 702 of record CAZOYJ010000108.1, on the reverse strand, counting down.
TTAAAGATGTACATCGAACACCCGCATTTTGTGTTGGAAGGAGTGGCTGTAGAAATAAAACCCATGGCGCTGGATGATAAGCTGTTTGAATTACCGGCAGGCGTTAAACTTGAGAAAAATCCGTTTTAAGGAAGTGTAGTTACGAAATACTTTAAAACGTACTGCGGAAGTCCGATTAAGCATATCGGTAGTAAAAAAAACCAAATGATGAACAACGATCCAGAAGACGCTAAACCCTTTGTACCTGCCGACACTGTTGCGTATGCTCCCGGTTCGGTGGTGAGTAAAACCATTGTTAAACGACCTTCGGGTAACATTTCTTTATTTGCCTTCGATAAAGGTGAAGGCCTGGCCGAGCACAGCTCGCCCCACGAAGCGATTGTACAGGTGCTGGACGGGGAGGTGGAGATTACCATCGGAGGAAACCCCTTCCGGCTTCGGGCCGGGGAGTGCATCGTGATGCCGGCCAATGTTCCGCATGGCCTGATGGCCGTTGAACGATTCAAGATGATGTTGACCATGATCAAAAATTAATTTTGCTTTAATTCCTGATTGCATGTACAAACCCATCCAGCGACATAAATCCTTGCAGCCCCTAAGCAACGACCACCATCATGGCTTGTTGGTGTGTTGGAAAATCAGGACGGGATTTTAGCTTGGGGTTGAACCGGAGCGGATCAAGCGGGATGCCGATTGGTGCTG
>CAZOYJ010000107.1:0-11794 GCA_964583905.1 uncultured Roseivirgaceae bacterium | reverse complement strand
ACCTGGGCATGTATTATTATTTTATGGCACCTGCCAACCATGTTTTATTCCTTACCCTAACGGTTTATTTGCGGGCGTTGGTAGTGGTGTGGTTTACCGCGTTCGTAATCCTGGGGTGGGTATCGCCTGTGCTGATTATATTTGGTGTGGTGGATCTGCTCAGCGCGATATGGACCTACAGTGCCCTGCGTAAAGGCTGATGCAAACTTTCTGAGCATCTTGCCTGTTATGGATTAAAAAAAAATTAACCGACATGACTCACCCTATCAAATCCATAAAGCCGCTGGGCTTTCCCTGGCAAACGCAGGATCCGTTTATTTTTTGTGTACATCACGAAGATTTTTATCCGAAAGGCAATGAAGCGATGGGCCCTGAAGCTTCACTGGCTGGCCGGGTGTTGGGACAAGACTTTGCTGTAAACCAGGAAGGCTGGCGGATGTACCACGGTAAAAAAGTACCGGGGTTTCCGGCTCATCCGCATTGCGGATTCGAAACCGTTACCATTACCACCAAAGGATTGATTGATCATTCCGATTCCCTGGGCGCAGCCGGTCGCTTTGGGTTTGGCGATGTACAGTGGATGACGGCCGGAAAGGGTGTGCAGCATTGCGAGATGTTTCCGTTGGTGCACCGCGATCAGGAAAATCCGCTGGAGCTGTTTCAGATCTGGTTAAACCTTCCCCGCGCAAAGAAAAAAGCTGATCCTTATTTTGCCATGCTGTGGGCCGATGAAATTCCGGAAGTGAAAACAACCGATGAAAAGGGCAGAAGCTCCTTCGTGAAAGTTGTAGCCGGAAAACTTGCCGGAGTTTCGGCACCGCAACCTGCACCCGATTCGTGGGCGGCTGATCCGGCCAATGAAGTGGCTATCTGGACCATCAAACTTGAGCCCCATGCGCAATGGAAAATACCAACAGCTTCGGCTTCTGTTAACCGGTCGCTCTACTATTATAAAGGTAATGCGATTCAGATTGCCGGTCAGGCGTTCACCACACACCAGGCTATTGAATTGGCAGCCGATCAGGAAGTAGTGGTTGAAAACGGAGCGCGTGAAAGTTATTTGTTGCTGCTTCAAGGTAAACCCATGAATGAGCCGGTGATTCAATATGGACCTTTTGTCGGGAATGCACAAGCTGACATCGAAGCGGCTATGGATGCCTACAACACCAACCAGTTTGGCGGGTGGCCCTGGCCCTCGTATGAGCATGTTCATCCGCGGGCGAAGGGGAGGTTTGCACGGTACCCGGATGGTACTGAAGTATCAAAATCATAAAGTATTTCAAGGACATCTCTAAAAACTCAAAATTTTTCATCTTCCTCCCCTTATTCCCCTCCGGAGGGGAACAATAGGAGAGTTTTTAGAGATGTCCTTAATTGAATATCTATCTGAGGCTAACCTTTCGGTAGTGAAGGTCTCACTTCAATTTTACTTGGCAACGTTCTGGGATTCATGTTGAGGATATCCAGCACCAGTTCACCAATATCTTCCGGTTGAATTTTCCAGGCGTCTCCTTCAGAGGGGACGTGATCATTAAAATGCGTGGCCACCGATCCCGGCATGATGGTACTCACCTTGATGCCCAGGGGGCGTAGATCAAGCATGACCGCTTGCGTGAACCCCACCAATCCGAATTTGCTGGCGTTATACGCACTGCCCCCGGCAAAGAAATTGGTGCCGGCCAGGCTGGCGATAGTAATGATATAGCCCTGTGATTTTTTCAGCGCTTCCAGGCAGGCTTTGATGCTATAAAACACTCCGGTCAGGTTGGTGTCGATCGTTTCCTGCCATTGTTCGGGCGTAAGCAGTTCAATGGAGTTGAAGTATCCGATTCCGGCATTTGCTACCAGCACATCCAATTGCTTGAATTCGGTCAGCACCTGGCTTACAGCTTCCTGCTGTTGTTGCAGATCGCGCACATCGGCAACGATACCTATCGCGTGGCCTTGATTGATTTGGTTTAATCCTTCAAGGGCGTTGTTCAGGGAGTCTGCCTTTCGTGCGGTAACGGCTACCTTCCAATTGTTGCGCACGAGCACTTCTGCTATGCCATACCCAATGCCTTTGCTGCCGCCCGTTATCAATGCTGTTTTCATGGCGAATTTAATTTCGTGAGGGAATTTGATTTTACGGAGCATTGAATTTACAGGAAAAGTGGTACCCGGCATACTATCCGCCTTGATTTTATTGTCTCTGTGATCAGCGATGAAACAGGATGATGTGGGTTGAGTCCGATTTTAGCCCAAGTGTGAGGTTTTTTACGAGTCCATACTGTACATTTCTTAAGGATAATTCCCGGTCTTGCGCTGTTTTTTGTATTATTGTTTACGGAACGTGAAGGCGGAGGGAGTGCTCATCAAAAAGTTTTCTCCATGGTCCACTCACAACACGCATGCGATGTACTCATCATCGGTGCAGGCGGTGCAGGCCTGCGGGCGGCTATTGCTGTATCCGAAACCAATCCAACGTTGAAGGTTGGCGTGATCTCCAAAGTATATCCCATGCGGTCGCATACCGTTTCGGCTGAAGGCGGTGCAGCCGCGGTAATCAAGTCTAACGACAGCCTCGACCATCATGCTTACGACACCATTTCAGGTGGCGACTGGATGAGCGATCAAGATGCTGTGGAAGCCTTTGTGCGTGAAGCGCCCAAAGAAATGATCCGGCTCGAACACTGGGGTTGCCCGTGGAGCAGGCAGGATGATGGCCATATTGCCGTGCGTCCCTTTGGTGGAATGAAAATCGAGCGTACCTGGTTTGCTGCCGACAAGACAGGCTTTCACATGCTTCACACCCTTTTTCAAACCACACTGAAATATGAGCAGATTCATCGCTTCGATGAGTGGTTTGTTACCCGGCTACTGGTCGATGACGGACGGTGCCAGGGTGCAGTGGCCATTGAAATGGCTACCGGAAGAATTCATGCCATCACGGCCAAGGCGGTTATCCTGTGTACCGGTGGATGCGGTAAGGTTTTTCCGTACACCACCAATGCCAGCATCAAAACCGGAGACGGCATGTCGCTGGCCTACCGGGCTGGCGTTCCCCTAAAGGATATGGAGTTTGTTCAGTATCACCCCACCGGCCTGCCTTTCACGGGCATCTTAATTACAGAAGCTGCGCGCGCAGAAGGGGGATACATGCTCAACAAAGACGGTTACCGGTACCTTCAGGATTATGACCTCGGAACACCGCAACCTAAGCCGGTTTTACGTTCGATGGAACTCGGTCCGCGCGACCGGTTGTCGCAGGCCTTTGTAAAGGAGTATGAGCGGGGCAGAACCCTTGAAGGTACGTACGGACATTATGTACACCTGGACATCCGCCACCTCGGAGAAAAGATCATCAACACCAAGCTTCCCTTTGTGCGGGAGTTGTGTTTGAAATACGAGAATATCGATCCGATAAAAGAAATGATCCCGGTGCGGCCAGTGGTGCATTACATGATGGGCGGCATCCATACCGACATCAACGGGGCCACGCCCTTAAAAGGATTATACGCAGCCGGTGAAGTCGCCTGTGTGAGCATCAACGGAGCCAACCGGTTGGGATCCAATTCACTCACCGAGTTGTTGGTATTCGGTAACCGGGCCGGAAAGAACGCGGCAGAGTTTGCCGTCAGCCAGAACGGTACAAGCCGTAACCTGGAAGCGTTGGCCTCGGATGAAGCCTTGCGCATCAATCAACAATACCTGAATAAAACGGGTGGAACGGAGAAGATTGCTATGCTGCGAAAAGAAATGCACAACACCATGGAATCGGGTGCGGGCATTTACCGTACCGAAGCTTCGTTACAAAAGTCGTTGGAGAAGGTTCGCGAACTGCAGGAGCGATTTAAAAATGTGGCGATGCAAGACCGGAGCAATACGTTTAACACCGAACTTCTGTCGGCATTTGAATTATCCTATTTGTTGGATATTGCTGAGTCGATTGTGCAGTCGGCATTATACCGGAAAGAATCACGCGGCTCACACCAGCGAACCGATTTTCCAAAACGTGACGATGCGAAATTCCTGGCGCATTCGCTGGCCTACCGAAAGGAAAACGATGTGCCGGAAATAAAATATGCTCCGGTATCCATTACGCGGTGGCCTCCGGGCGAGCGGGTTTATGGAAGATGAGGGGAAAAGGAATGACGAATAGTAAATGACGAATTAAGAATGACGAATGACGAATGACGAATTAAGAATGACGAATGACGAATTTAGAATCAATGTCATTTAGTTAACCCTCGCGCGGTGACCCCTTTAGGGGTAAGGGGCGTGCGGTGGAGATATATTTTTCTTGACTAGACCACAGTGAATATAAGAATGACGAATTACAGGTATACGTGATCACATGGAAATGAATGAAACCATCACACTTGAAGTTTTCCGCTACCGTCCTGAGCAGGAAGACGAGCCGCATTTTCAGCATTATGAAGTTCCGCTCCGGGAAGACTGGGTGATACTGGATGCCCTGAACTACATTAAAGATCAGGTTGACGGTACCTTGTCGTTCCGGTGGTCGTGTCGCATGGGGGTGTGCGGCAGTTGCGGCATGATGGTGAACGGGACGCCTGCGCTGACGTGCGCAACGTTTCTGCAGAAATATGCTCCCGGCCCCATCCGGGTGGAGCCACTGGATAATTTCCCGGTGGTGCGCGACCTGGTAATTGAGATGACCGACTTCATGAACAAACTCAAGGCGGTAAAACCCTGGATTATTCGCGACCAAGAAAAGCCCGTTGCGGAAGGGGAGTATCTTCAAACGCCTTCCCAGCTTGCCGACTACAAGCCCTACAGCATGTGCATCAACTGCATGTTGTGTTATGCGGCTTGTCCCGTTTACGGACTGGAGCCAAAGTTTACCGGCCCGGCAGCCATTGCTTTGGCCCAACGTTACAACCTCGACAACCGCGACCAGGGGCAGCAGCAGCGCATGGAGGTGTTGAATACCGATGAAGGCATCTGGCACTGTACGTTTGTGGGTGAGTGCTCAGCGGTTTGTCCGAAAGGTGTTGACCCTGCCGGTGCCATCCAACGCTATAAAGTAGCCGGGGCAACGGAATGGTGGAAAGCGGTAGTGTTGCCGTTTGGGGACCGTAAAACCAAATCCTGAGTTATGGAAAAGCGTGTGATGCCCAATGTAAAACTGTACCGGAAGCACATCAACATTTTCTGGTGGGCTAACCGCTGGATTCATGTTAAATTCATCGCGCGCGAACTGACCAGCGTATGTGTAGCCGTATACGTTATCGTGTTGTTGTTTTACGTGCGGGCCATTCTAAACGGACCCGAAGCCCTCGAAAACTTCGCGTCCATGATGCGCTCACCGTTGGTGATGGGGCTGCACGTGTTTATACTGGGCGGATTGTTGTTTCACAGCATTACCTGGTTTAACCTGGCGCCTAAGGCGTTGGTCATTAAGGTAGGAGAAAAGAACATTCCGGGTGTGGTGATTGCCCTGATGAATTACGCTGGGTGGATTGTGATCTCCCTTGCACTGGCGTGGCTGATAATAAAATAGTGCTATGTTAAGGCTAAAATGTCGGTTAAAGTAGTTGACCATTGACAAGGGAATCAGTTGACAACCAGGCCGAGATACGATGATACGACTTTGTCAATTACACTTGTCAACTGTCAACTTAGTTCTGGGGTAATGATTGGCGCCAGAAAAAAACTTTACTTGACAATAGTTAAGAATGTTCAGTTTCAATAACCAATGAAAAGTATCCAACATGAAACGACCGATTGAGCCGATGTTGTGGAGTTTATTTGGTGCGGGTGGCGCGTTGTCAGCGCTTTTTCTCCCTGCATTATTATTCTTCACCGGGCTGGCCATTCCGCTGGGATGGGTTGATCCTTCGCATGAACAGTTGAATGCATTGGTAGCACCGTGGTATAGTCGCGTGCTCATCCTGGCGCTTGTTTCAACTTCCATGTTTCACTGGGCGCATCGTTTCCGGTTTACCCTTCATGAAGGCTTGCAACTTCATCCGTACGATAAACCCATTGCCGTATTGTGTTATGGCGGTGCGGTATTGATTTCGGCATTGGCTGTCTTTGTGCTGTTTATTGACTGATTATCTCATGGAATGAACGGGAAACCCGTTTGCTATATGTTGCAAATAGAAGTGTTTAAACTTAAATTAACGTGAGTTCGATGGTTTGCGAAAAATGAATTTCAAAAAAACGTGTCTTTTTACTCCCCCTAACCCCTGCCTACCGCAGGCAGGCCCTCCGGAGGGGGATATTTGAAGGAAGTTTTTTGAAATTCATTTTTATTGAGATGAAAAGTTGAAGAAAGGAAATGAATTTCAAAAAGCACCATACATGTCCCCCTCGGGAGGGGGCAAGGGGGAGGTTATAAAGCAGCTTTTTGAAATTCCTTTCCTTTGGTTATCATCGAACCGAAGTTAAATTAGTATTCCTGCACGAACCATTTATTTAACTGAAACGGCCATGCATACCTTGAAAACCATCACCAGCGAAGGCATTCCCAGGGCTTTGGAAAAAGCGGAACGCTATCGCCTGCTGAACGAGCCAGCTGAAGCGGAGAGCATCTGCCGCGATATCCTGGTTGTTGACCCCAACCATCAAAAAGCGCTGATCATGTTCGTCTTATCCCTGAGCGACCAGTTTGGCAATGGGGTAGGCGATGCAGAGGCGCGCGAGGCCATTTCCAAATTAACCGATGATTACAAACGCGCGTATTATACCGGCATCATCAAGGAGCGTCAGGCCAAGGCGGCCGTAACGCGTGGCGGCTTTGGCAGTAATTTCGATGCCTACGAATGGTTGCAGGAATCCCTGACTGCTTTTGAAAAGGCGGCTTCCATTCGCCCGGCCGGAAACGATGATGCCATACTTCGGTATAATGCATGCGTTCGTACCATCCAGCGGCATAACCTTTCGCCCCGCCCAAGAGAAACCCGCGAGCCCTTGTTGGAGTAACCTGAGCAGGTTAGATGTAATCAAACGAAGAGGCGTACAACGGTCCGGATTTTAATTGACTGATTTCCGCTTCTGTTATGTTGCCATACGAAGTCATGATCAACACCCCGGAATCCTTTACGAACGAATGCAGGAGGCCGAGTTTGCCATGACGTTGTAGGGCCAACCGGTAGGGGCAGGTTTCGCCCATCCAGAACAACGAAGAATTAAGTTTTTGGCGATGGAGCAATCCTTCAAATAATTTCAGGAGTGTTTGTTCATGTCCCGGTTTGAAATAGATTCCTTCAAAGGCAAGGAATTCAAAGCGCTTTGGATTAAAGAGTTTGTTGATGAAGGGAAGGTTCGGAAGCACCTTCATGATGATTTTACCCATGAACCCCGGCATGTTGTTGATGGCCCAGTGTGCGCGGTGGTATTGGCAGCCTGCTACGATTTCACCGTGCTCACGAATAACAAAGTACTGATCCTTAAGAAAAAGATAATCGAAATGGACCAGAACATGTTGATTGTATTGCCGGTTTAAAAGTTTCAGTATAGCCGCTTTATCGGCATCCAATTTAATTTGTTCAAGATTGTGCTGGTGTTTTGGAAAAAACCGGCTGAATGCATTTACGCTTTGGGTGCCAATCACTTCGTAGCCGGCACTTTGCACCACTTTAAACGACCGGAGATTTCCTTTCTCTACACACCCAACATAAATGGTTTTTGCTTCTTCAGAATTTTGTACCGCCTCCATCACCTTGCCGGCATAATACTTCACAATTTTTTTTCCTTGTATTGACGCGCTTGCCGCAAAGTACCGGATGATGTAGCAATTGAAGGGTTGGCCCTTCACCAGTGGGCGGGTATGGCAGAATACAGCCGTACCGACAATCTGATCGCCCTCCTGAATGGCAAACAAGTAAGGTTGTTTTAATAACCGGATCAGTTCACCGGCATTTTTTCGTTCATACACCGCACCGGCACTGCCCCAGTTGGTTTGTTCAAACAGCGTAATTGCTTCTTCCGGAATTCCGGCATACTTCCAGATGGTGAAATGATCCTCCTGAATGACAAGGGTTTTCGGGATCGTTTGATGAACAGTCGGAATCATGCAGGAAATTGATTCGAAAGGTAAGCATAGGATTGGTTTGAGAAAACGTAAAGTTCCGAACGGATGTATTGCACCGGATCCACTGGGCAGCGTTACACTCCGCTGATCCCCTGAAAACAGGAAAAGCGTCCCGGTTTACCGGAACGGTAACCAACCCAATCAAATGAAGATGATCTGTGTTCCCTCGCCTTCGGCAAGGGCATACATATCGCCTACGGTGATGATGCCTTTTACTTCATCCAGGAAATCTTCCTGCTTCAGGTGAAACATATCGGCCGCCAGTTTACAGGCGTAGATTTCGCCACCCCCGGCATCGATCATCTGGATGAATTCCGTTACCTGAGGAATGTCGAGCTTGTCCATTTCTTTTTTCATCATGTAGGAGGCAAACGCTTCAAAGCCCGGCAGACCGGCCAGCACGGTGGGCATGCCCGGCATAAAATTTGGGTTGCCTACGGTGGCGGTGTGTAAATGATCGGCTTTCTTTTTCGTGATGGCATCCAGGCCGAAGAAGGTGAAGAACATTTTTGCTTCGAGGCCTTCCATCAAGGCGCCATTGGCCATAACGAGGGCTGCGTACACATCTTCCAGTTTACCCTTGGAGCAAATGATCAATACTTTTTTTAGTTTTCCTTTAAGCCGATCCACAGGAACCTCAGCTACTTTGGTTGCGGGTTTTTCCAGTACATCCATCATGGTTATAGTTTTTAGCGTTTATTGATCACTTTCCTAAATACAACTTGCCGGTTTCGGGATGCCAGCGAGTTTGCTGGACACTTTCAGCGGTCCACCGGGGAAGAGTTGGTAAAAGGTTTTAATATCTACCAGTCCGGAGGCGCCCACCTTGCGGATGCTCAGTTGTTCACCGGCTTTTTGTCTTTCCCGGAGCCAGTTCAATACGTCAAAATGTTTGGGAGTCAACTCCAGGTTTAATGGGGCAGCGAGTTCATTCGCTAATTCGGGCGTCCAGTCGTTCATGTTTTTAAGGTATCCCTCGGCAGTAAATTCAACTGCGGTTGTTATTACGTTTTCCATAGTGATTGGTTTATGAGTTGATTATGTGTTTACTTCTTCTGCAATTTTTCCGGCCATCGACATGTGTGTGGTGATGGGAAGTTTTTTACCCGTAAGCAACAAGTGCCAATACACCCACCGGAAGGCCAGCTTGCCCAGGTGGTTGGCGCGGTTTACTTTCAGTAAGTCCATGGGGCCGATGCCGGCAAAAGGAAACTTGCCCGGGAGCGGCTCGGTATCGTAATTAAAATCGATGAGCGTACCTTTTCCATAACCGGTTTCGATAAAACAATTGGCGTGGCCATCGAATGTGGCATCCAGTGGTTCACCGTTGATGTAGCGGAGAATATTTTCCGTAAGAATCTCGGCTTCAAAGTGTGCCACCGATCCGGCTTTGGAGGTGGGTACGTTTGTGGCATCGCCAAGCACAAACATATTTTCATAGTGGTTGGATTGAAGCGTATGCTTGTCGGTCGGAACAAAGTTCAGTCCGTCTGCATCGCCCAGGTTGCTGGTTTCAATTACCTTGTCGCCTTTGTTCACCGGGATGGAGATCAACAGATCGAACGGAACTTCCAGTTCATCGTACGATACCAATACCTTGCGTTCATTATCCACCCGTTCGAGGTAGAAATCCGGAACGACTTTGATGTTCTTTTCCTCCAGGAGTTTGCTAAGCAGGGCAGTGGTTTTCGGTTTGGTGAATGCACCAGAGAGCGGAGTAACGTAGCTGATGGTTACGTTATCGCGCATGCCCTTTTCCGTGAAGTACGCATCCGCCAGAAACGCAAACTCAAGCGGGGCCACGGGACATTTGATTATCGTTTCGGCCAGGTTGATTACCAAATGACCACCTTGCCAGGTACGCAGCTTTTCGGAAAGCTTAACTGCGCCTTCGTAGGTATAAAAATCGAAGATGTCTTTGTACCACAATTCGCCCTTGAGGCCGGTGGTTTCTTCCGGTACCGGTACCGTGCCGGTAGCTATAATTAAAATATCGTAGGTGAGGAGGGTGCCATCGCGAAGAATGACGTGGTTGTTTTCCGGTTTGATTTTCACCACTTCCTTGATCAGGAAGTTTACTCCTTGCGGCAGAAAATCTTTTTTCGGTTTGACTACCGATTCCGGCTCATAGATTCCGAAGGGAATAAACAGGAATCCCGGTTGGTAATAATGATCTTTGTCTTTATCTACGATAGTAATTTCCCAAAGCGATTTATTCAGATTCCGGTAAAGCTTATTGGCCATTATGGTTCCGGCTGTTCCGGCCCCGAGGATTAGAATTTTGTTCTTCGTCATAGCGATGCTGATTGGTTGATCAAAAGTATGCTGCGCCAGGTGCGGGAAGAATGACGATGCTCATACCAAGCCGTGATCTTTGTCAGAATGTATTGATAATCTGTAACTTAAGTCACATAACGTAGATGTACCGAAGGGCAATATTGCGTTATCCCGATGCCAGGTTGCGTGCAGATGATTTCTTCAGGCAACAGCCAATACTTTAGCACAACCGGCATGCCGCACAGGTTGAAGCTGTCCGTCAAGCGCACGACCAAAACTGATTCCAATACCGATAATCACGGTAACGCCTTCCTGAGCAACAGGTTCAGGTAAAGTTGTCGTGAGGGTAGTGGCTGGTGAGCCCTTGGGTAATTCAAACCAGTCACTTTCGGTAGCCTTGGTTGGCAGCCTGAAGAGCTCATATTCCGGCCTGGGTTTATATCGGTTTCTCTCTTGAGTAAAGAAAAGATCAGGTACTATGCCCACTGTCGCTATCATCCTGTAGTGGGAAAAGGAGTAAGGCGCAAACAAGTTAATGCCGGTCAACAGGGACGGAATTTGCAAAACAGCCGAAGGATTGTTGCGGGAAAAAGTAAACGGAATTGCTGTGCGTACCACCGAGTCGAATGGGTGTTTACGGTTCAGGGAGAACCCCGCCAGCAAGTGCGGCATCCGCGAGAGCTCCACCGATCGTTCACCCTTGGGGCGGACGGTGTCGAGTATTTGCACCGGTTTTAGCAGGGCATTAATCGATCCGGTAATCGGGTAATCCGCTAAATGCTTAAGGGGATGGATAGCCCGAACGATATATTTGGAAGCGGTAGCCCGCCCCCCGAATTCCGCATTGTTCATCCGGGTTAGGGCAAATACAGGATCGGTTTTGATGCGGTTGCGTGACGCTCCGCCTTTCATCCGCACCACGACATGGTCAACCCCTCGCATGGTATAAGCCGACACGCCACTCAGCGGTCCGATAAAGGTAAAGGGTGATATCAGTTTAGCCATAATGTAACGCTTAATGATAGTTGTCCCGAGTCGTAACCATAGATAACCCGTATCTTTAAAAAGACAGGTTATATACAGGTTAAGTACGGGTTATCTACGGGTTATCTATAGCTTTACCAAGGCTTAAGATGGTGTTCCTGTAAGGGTGGGGTAGTGGCAGGGTGCTGGTATGGCCTGCTACCTTTTTGTGACTTCAGGAAGGCGTTTTAATTTCAACTTGATTTTTTAATTTGGACCACCATACCGTATCGAATCAATTTTGGATTCTATGAACCGAAAGGCAGAAGTGACCATTTCTCTTTTGATTTTTGCAATTTTCGGAATCGCCTTTGTGGGGCAGGCTCCCTAGTCACCTTTTTACCTGTACTACACCCTTTCGTTGTGGATTAGTTTCGGGGTGCTCCTGGCCACTTCCAGGCATTTGGCTGTACCAATGATTTTAAGGGGAGCCTATAGGCAGGCTTTCAG
>CAZOYJ010000106.1:0-12056 GCA_964583905.1 uncultured Roseivirgaceae bacterium | reverse complement strand
AAGTAACTTTGTTTAGTCGCTCATAAATGCAGGCACTGGCGGCAACCTGCAAAAGGAATTTTCCGGGAGCCCTTCAGAGATGGAGGGCTTTTTTTATTTAACTTTCTACCATGACACGAATAAGATATTCCATTACGGTAGTTACAATTCCAACTGAAGAACGGAACGGGAACAAGATTTTAAAGTACCTAAAAACATTGTGCCCTTCACTTTCAAAAATTGATTTTTGTGATCCTGAAAACATCAATGGTGTTACCCTGGGCAAATGGTTATTCGATACTGGTTTTGTTTACGAAAACAAAGAGGATGCAATCAGGCATAAGCAACGCCTAAAATCAATCCCAGAAGTAGAACAAGTGGAGGTTACAGAAACAGGGGATTTATAGTTCGATTAAACACCCCTTTATACATTCCGACCTTCCACGTCCTTAGTCTTTTGCATTTCTGAACATGGGCTTTGATGCAATCAATTAAAAAACCAAAGCCGGACAAATGTTTTAAAGTTGTTTTAAAGTTGCCCTTATTTTGAAAATAAAAAAGGCAGTTATTTTAATGTAACTGCCTGATTATCAAGTAGTGCACTCGCAGGGATTCAAACCCCGAACCTTCTGATCCGTAGTCAGATGCTCTATTCAGTTGAGCTACGAGTGCTTTTTAAGCTCAAATTTATACCCGATGCACCGGCAATTCGTTAACCTTACGCCCAACTTAAATTTGGACTGCAAATGTAAAGAATAAATTTGCTTGGCAAAAAACAGTTTTTGCCTCACCAAACAAAAAACCTATTTTTGGGCCTTATTCAAATTCTTAACGCTACACGATGTTTAAAAAACTGGTTCTCCTTCTCTTCATCACAAGTCTTGTACAGGCCGCTGTTGCCCAGTCGGCTGAGAAAGAAAAAACAAGGAAAGGCCGCCCCGAAATTCCCGGCACGTTTTTAATTGATCTCGGGTTGAATTTCCCATCGAAAGATACGGTAGGGTTTAATACCGGCTTTTGGGGCTCCCGTTCGCTGAACATTTCGTACCAGTTGGATAAGCGTGTAGGCCAAACCAAGTTCAGCGTACATCCGGGCATTGGGGTTGGGCTGGAGCGCTACAAGTTTACCAACTTTTACACCCTGGCGTACACCGCGGAGGGCGACCTGCAGATGGTTCACGCGGCCAGCGGCAAAGGCCCGGATTATGGCATTAAAAAATCGCAACTCATGACTAATTATTTTGATGCCTTGTTCGAAGTGCGCTTTACCACCAACCCCAACGACCCGGCCCGAAGTTTTAAAACGTCACTGGGTTTTAAAGCCGGGGCCCTGATGAACGCGGCTACCAAGGTGAAGTACACGGAAGACGATGAGACCAAGAAACTTAAAAGCCGTCAGAACTGGAACGTAAACCAATTCCGGTATGGTGTGATTTTGCGTGTTGGGGCAGGCAATTTCAACGTATTCGGGTATTACAGTTTGACACCCATCTTTAAAGATGGTAAGGGACCCGACCAAGCCGAGATTACCAACTTCATGGCGGGTATTTCCCTGGCCGGGTTTTAATCCTTGGAGATTACTTCCCCTTAAATTCCGGTTTCCGTTTTTCCAGAAACGCCCGAACGCCTTCGTGGTAGTCGTGCGAGGTGCCGGCTATCTCCTGGCACCAGGCCTCATACTCCAGCATTTCATCCAACGAAGCCGTTGTAGATTTATTCAACATCCGCTTGATGATGCCGACAGATTTGGTGGGAGCAGTTGCGAAATAATCCGTATAGGTTTTAACCGCAGCATCTAGCTGATCCACCGGAACGGCCTTGTTGATTAACCCGATGGCTTCGGCTTCTGCGGCTTTCACCCGCGAACCCATGCTGCACAGTTCAAAGGCTTTGGCCATGCCTACCAGGCGCGGAAGAAAATAAGCCGAACCCGAATCGGGTACCAGCCCGATGTTGATAAACACTTCGATAAAGGTAGCTTCTTCAGCTGCCACGATGATGTCGCACGCGAGGGCAAGGGAACATCCGGCACCGGCCGCAACGCCATTGATGCGCCCGATGATGGGCTTGGGCAAATTGCGCATGGCGCGGATGATGGGGTTGTACCGGGTATGCAGCGACTTCATAAACGATCGCTTTTGTTCGCCCGAGGCGGCTTTTAAATCCTGGCCCGAACAAAAGGCTTTGCCTGCTCCGGTAATTACCACTACCCTTACCTGGTCATCTTTGGCAACGGCCTTCAAGGCATCCTGGAGTTCGAACGTGATTTCGTCATTCAAGGCGTTGTACACCTCGGGACGGTTGAGGGTAATTACGCCCACCCCCGATGCCGTGGTGTAGGTCAGAAACTGATAGGTGCTCATGTATTGGATATTTAGAAGCTATCTTTAGATGCTGGTTCAAAAATAGAATATTGAAACCACAAAGGGCACCAAGGTTTGCACAAAGTACACAACGTGTTGTGATTCAGCGAATTCTTCTTTGTGATCGCTTTGGTTGATCTTTTCTGAGGTTTTATTTTCAGAATAATATCAACATGCCGAAAAAGCCAACGCTAAAACCGGCTACGGAGCCCACCCATACTTCGCGCAACGAATGCGCGTTTAACTGCAGCCTTGCCGACATGATGATGCCGGCCAATACAATACTGAGTAACGTGGGCAGGTACAGGGAACCGTCATCCACAACCTTGTTCAACGGCATTAAAATGCCGACCACTCCCCAAACGCCCAGGCTATGAATGCTCACTTTAAAAAAAAGCGTTAACACCAGGGAAACCAACACCAGGGCATCAATAATCAGGATGAGTTTAAATAAATTATCGCCCAGGTTCAGGCCCTTGCTGTTCAGCAAATAGGTAAACACACCATACAATACCAGGATAAAGAAAAAGGGGCGGGTCCGTTCCGATCGATGCGCCATCGCAAAAGAGGAAATTACGCCCGTTAACTTAAACAACCCAATGTTAATAGCCGGCAGCACAACCGTGAGCGCAAACAACAACAGCAGGAACGGCCACTGGCCTTCTACCTTAATGGGATACAGGGCGGGTGGAAAGGTGAAGGCGAGCAGCGTAACCAGGTAGGTGGCCATCAGCAGCGGATGAAACAGGATGGAGATAATCTTGGAAAGCGTATTCACCAGGCTAAAGTTCTTTGCGTAAACGGGCAACCGGGATGTTGAGTTGTTCGCGGTACTTGGCTACCGTGCGCCTGGCAATGTTATAGCCTTTTTCATTGAGAATTTTTTCCAGCTTATCGTCCGAAAATGGTTTGTTCTTGTCTTCCTTTTCAATGATGTCTTTAATGATTTGTTTCACTTCGCGGCTGCTCACCTCCTCACCCGAGTCGGTGGAAATGCCTTCCGAAAAGAAATACTTGAGCGGGAAAATGCCGAAATCGGTTTGTATGGCTTTGCTGCTGGCCACGCGCGAAACCGTGGAAATGTCCATGTTAATCATTTGCGCGATGTCTTTTAAGATCATGGGCTTGAGCTTGGTTTCGTCACCCTCCTGGAAAAACTCATACTGAAAATCAATGATGGCTTTCATGGTGCGCAACAGGGTTTGCTGGCGTTGCTTGATGGCATCGATAAACCATTTGGCCGCATCGAGTTTTTGCTTCACAAAGGTTACCGCTTCTTTTAATTTTTTGTCTTGCTTATTCCCCTTGTCGTAGGCCCGGAACATCTCGGTGTACGACCGGCTGATGCGCAGTTCGGGGGCATTTCTTGAATTCAGCGCCAACTCCAATTTGCCGTTGTTGTTGGTGAGAATAAAATCGGGAATGATCACCTGGTTTTTCACCAGGCCTGAGGCGCTGCCACTTCCGGGCTTCGGGTTTAAGCGAATGATCAGTTCAACGGCATCGCGCACAAACGCTTCGTCTTCGGTGCCCAGTTTTTTCTGGATTTTATGGTAATGCTTTTTGGTGAACTCCTCGAACGACTCCGTCAGGATTTTCTTAGCAACCGCCACATCAATGTCGTGGCCGTTATCCATGCGCTCGAGCTGCAGCAGCAAACACTCCTGCAGGGTTCGTGCGGCTATCCCGGGCGGGTCGAAGCTTTGAATTTGTTTCAGGATGCGTTCTACTTCTTCAACCGTAGTTTCAATGCCTTGTGAAAAGGCGAGATCGTTAACGATGGCCTCCAGTTCCCTTCGGATGTACCCGTCTGCCTCAATGCTTCCGATTAATTGTTTGCCGATGTTCTCTTCGTGATCGCTTAATCCCAGGTACCCGAGTTGGGTCATCAATTGCTCGTGCAGGCTGGTGCCCATGGGGATGGGCATTTCCCGGTCGTCATCGTCATCGCCTCCACCCTCGCTTTGGGTTTTGTAACTGTTGAAGTCGTCATCGCGGAGGTAATCCTTAATATCTACTTCATCCTCACTGCCGGAGGTGTCCTGGTAATCCTCGTCTTCGGTTTTTTCTTCCGGCAGTTCTTCCGATCCTTCTTCCAGGGCAGGGTTGATTTCCAGTTCCTCTTCAATCCGGCTGTCCAGTTCGGCCGTAGGCACCTGGAGCAGTTTGATAAACTGAATTTGCTGTGGCGACAGCTTTTGTTGCAACGATTGATTTAACCCTAGCTTCTGCATCTCCAAGAACCTGCATCTACATCCACAGGTTTCGCAAAGTTATCAAAACGGCTTATTCCTGAAAATTTAAGTATCCGGCCGGTGCGCTAAACTAAGCCCCGGACTCTTTTGATAAAACTTACAAATTGCCGTTTTTTGCGCCTCATTCTTATCACGGATATGAAGCGCACAAAGATCAAGGACTTACTCAGCACCACCCCCCACGGTCAGGCGGTGCGGGTACAGGGTTGGGTACGAACCTTTCGCAACAATCAGTTTATTTCGGTAAACGATGGTTCAACCATCCATAACCTGCAAGCCGTTGTGGCGCTTGACGCCTGGGATGAAGCTACACTTAAGCGCATCACCACCGGAGCCTGTTTATCCATTACCGGTGATTTAGTGCCCTCCCCCGCCAAAGGCCAGGTGGTTGAACTGAAGGTGAAGGAACTTGAGCTATTAGGCGATTGCGATCCCGAAATATATCCGCTGCAGCCGAAAAAGCATTCCCTTGAATTTTTGCGCGAGATTGCCCACCTGCGGGCGCGCACCAATACCTTTGGTGCGGTAATGCGGGTACGGCACGCCATGGCCTTTGCCGTGCATAAGTTTTTTAACGATCGCGGATTTTTTTATATCCATACCCCCATCATTACCGGCTCTGATGCTGAAGGCGCTGGTGCGATGTTCAGGGTTACCACCCTGGATTGCAACCATCCACCGCGGAACGAACAAGGTGCGGTTGATTTCAAGGAAGATTTTTTCGGGCGCGAAACCAACCTCACCGTTTCAGGCCAACTGGAAGTTGAAACGTATGCCATGGCCTTGTCGGAAACGTATACCTTCGGGCCCACCTTCCGGGCCGAAAACTCAAACACCACCCGGCACCTGGCAGAGTTCTGGATGATCGAACCGGAAATGGCCTTCTACGACCTGGCCGATAACATGGAACTGGCCGAAGCGTTTTTAAAATACTTGTGTCGGTATGCGCTGGATAATTGTATAGAAGATCTTGAATTTCTAACCAAGCGGGCGCTCGAAGAAGAAATGAGCAAACCACAAGATCAACGCAGCGAGTTGGGGCTAATCGACCGGTTGAAATTCGTGGTGAACAACGATTTTCAGAAACTTACCTACACGGAGGCCTTTGAGATTTTGAAAAACTCCAATCCCAACAAAAAGAAAAAATTCCAGTACCTGATTGACGCCTGGGGTGCCGATTTACAGTCGGAGCACGAGCGTTACCTGGTGGAGAAACATTTTAAGAAACCGGTTATCCTGTACAACTACCCGAAGGAAATCAAATCCTTTTACATGCGTCAGAATGAAGACGGCAAAACCGTTTGTGCGATGGACGTGTTATTTCCCGGAATCGGAGAAATTATCGGTGGCTCCCAACGCGAGGAACGTTACGATCAACTGTTGGCGCGCGTGAAAGAGTTGAACCTGCCGGAAAAAGACCTTTGGTGGTACCTGGAACTCCGCCAGTTTGGTTCAGCGCCCCACAGCGGTTTCGGGTTGGGTTTCGAGCGCTTAATTCAATTTGTAACGGGCATGACCAACATCCGTGATGTAATTCCATTCCCCCGGTATCCGGGCAACGCTGAGTTTTAATTTACGTCTTACTCTTAAAGGCCAGTAACGGAACCGTGTTCTGGTAACTGAGTTCTTTCGTGACGCTTCGTTTGAACAGCTTCTCAAAAAAGCCGTAATGATGCGGGAACATCGCCAGCATATCGACTTTTATTTTGGTGACATATTCGTGGATAGCCGGAACAGGGTCATTGTTTTCCAGTATCCGGACCAGCACGTTCTTATACCCAACCTTCGCCACTATTTTGTCAATTTTGGCTTCTATGGCTGAAGCCTCGGTACGGTCGGGTGTTACATGAATAATATGCACAACCGGCTTTTCACTTCCTACAACGCCCAGAACGGCTCTCAACTCCTTGAGTGTGCTGAGTCCGTCTGTTGCATAGACAACAGACTTCAGCGATTTAAACGTAGCCTCAGCCGGCACAGCCAATACCGGTACCCGGCTGGCCTCCAGCATGGAAGCGGTGTTACTGCCCATCACCACCTTTTTTAAACCCGAAGCGCCATGGGTACCCATCACAATGAGGTTGCACTTATGCCGTTTGGCGTACCTGGACACCGTATCCGAAAAAGAGGTGCCTTGTTCGATCTTGTACTTTAGCGGCTTGCCGGTTTTATTGTACTTTTTCATTTCATCCAGCAACTGGGCAAAGTCCTCCTCGGCAATTTTTACCAATTCATCAATTAACGAATGCAAGCGAAGGCGCATGCTGGCTGCGTGTTGGCCAATGTCGGTTACGTGCAGCAGGGTTACTTTGCCGTTCATTTTCCTGGCCATGCCCAGCGCATAGCGGATGGCAATTTTCGACAAGTCGGAGAAATCAGTAGGAACTAGGATGTTTAACATGGGTTATTTTTTTTAGTACTGAAATTTGCATAAAAAGGCTGAATCCACCTACAGGTTGTCATCAGATTCAACCCTGATTTATGTCAGCGGTCTTGCTTGCGGTAAACAAATTTTAACCCCGCCCAAACCACACGGCTGAACCCGGGCTTACTACCCAGTTTCTGTTGTAAGGGTGTGTCAGAATAGCCGGCCATAGGGCAAAATAAAAAGTCCCTCCGGAAAAACCAGAAGGACTTTTTTGATGGGTTCAACCGGTTAGCGGTTGCTCATCTTATCCATTTCCTTTTCAAACGTTTCTTTAAACTTCTCGTAATCGTAATCGATTTTCAACCGCTCTTCCTTGGAAAGGCTTTCGTGGTATTTGGAAACGATATCGCTGGCCGACAACTCAATGGCCACATAGGTTTTATAATTTCCTTTATCGGTCTTCACTTGCTTTTCGCAGATGGTTTTAATGCCCGACAAGGTTTGGTTAACGATGGTGCGGTTAAGCTGTTCAAAGCGTTCTTCCAACTCTTCTTTGTTGTTGAATTCTCTTGATACCAGGTAGTTGTCGGTAACGGTTTTCACAGTCGATTGGATGCTGGCGGCCAGTTCGGCACGCGCATTATCCATAGCTTTTTTCTTGGAAGCCACCAGGTCCATGCTTTCGCCCAACGAGTTAGCCCTGAAAAAATTCTTATTGGTGAAATAATCCGGGCCGGAGCACGGGATATTTATTTCCACTTCGCCCTTGGGCAATTTCTCTTTTCCCTTACAACCAATCATCAACACACCTGCCAGTGCGAACAGGGTAAGGGAGTAGGTTAGCTTTTTCATATCTGTCGTTTTTTGGTTATGCTGTGTAGTAAAACAATTTTAAGACCAATTTATTGAAAGCCTGCTATTTTATTGTAAAACATGGTTTAATAGTTCTTCCAACCGCTCTTTTTCAAGGGTTTCCATGGCTTTGTTATACGCATCCTGGTTGGACCGATCGTAATCAAGGCCGTATCCTTTTATCCGATCCAGGGTGGTGGCATAGATCACCGTACCGGCACGGGCATCGGTAACCCGGATAACCCCCGTAATAAAGGTAATGAAGATGCTCCCGGATACCGCACCACGTTCCGAATCGGTATTTACCTCCAGGATCAGTTCGGCTGCCTGGGGATTGGTGGTAAACTCAAACCCGGCTTTCGTTAACATATTCTTTAAGCGGTTGGAAAGCTGGTGGGTGTTGCGGGTTATACCGAATGATTTTTCGGATGAAGCCAGGTAAACCACCGGGCGTTGAACTTTCAACAACACATGCGACCCCGGAGCCCGGAGGGTACTGACTACCAGGTTGTACACGGGTGAATTTCCGGAACCGCTAATGGCGTCCAGGTTTACTTTTACCGAAATGGTTTGCTCCCACTCGCGGGAAGAAATCTTGTTGATCAGAATTTTTGCACCGCCCAGGTCATCGGTTCTGTAGTCGGGAAAAACATCGCCCTGACCTTTTTCAAATGTTGCGGCTAACGGCAGATTGGCTGCGGGTTGTTGAAGATCGCGGTAGCTGGCCAGAACGTTTACCGGTTGTGCGTTCAGGTTTACCCTCCGGTTTACCTCCACTTCGGCCGGATCAACGAGCACTTGGATCTTATCCAGCAACGCCTTCAATGAGGCATAAATTTCGTTAGTCAGCAACACTTCCTTCCCATCCAGTTGAATGGGAATGGCCTCACCCAGGTATTTTTCGATACTGCGGAAAGCCAGGAAATAAAATCCAAGGGCCTGAACCCGTTCTTGCCGCTCTTCCGCTTGCCGGGCTTTGATAAGGAAATCTGTAGCCAGTGAAACGGCTTTGCGTTTTTGTTCTTCTTTGATTTGGCGGTACCGCTCTTTTGAAAGCCGATAGTATACCCAGTAGTTTCGATCGTCTTCATAGGCGCCCACCAGTTCAAATTCTTCAAGGTCATCGGCAGCCGTAGTTTGGATGATCTGTTCATACCGTTCCTGAAAATCCTTGCGGTTTTGTTCCAGGGTACTTAAGATGGAGGTAGTTGAAACGGTTACTTTTATTTGGGAGATTAGGTCATCCAGCGCACTTTTTCGCGCGGTCTGCACATAGTTGTTGGTTCCGTCTTTGAAGCTATGCCCCACGCCCGTGTAATACCGGGGCTCATTCAGTTGCCCCGAAAGCCAGGCAGGCTTAGGCTCCACCGGCTGAACCTTTGGGCTGCACGCAAAAAAGATCAGCAATACATATATAATAATGGTGTGCTTCACGAAATTTTTGTTACGGTTATGATGTTCGATAATGCTACATCCATGCCAATTTTAATGGGTTGACAAATCTAAGGTAAAACGCTTTACGGATTGGAATGGGAGCGGTAAATTGGTATCAAAATTAAAGCGGCTAAGATGAAAAAATTATGGGTATTGATGTTGGGGTTCGGCATGTTACACTGCCAGGAAAGTGTGAACTCGGTAAGTGAATTTACCGGTAATGAAGTGGTGTATTCGCTTCAGGCCGGTTCGGTGTACGCGGTGAGCGGCACCATAACTTTTAAGGAAAGAAAGGATGGAACCACGCAGGTGTATGTTTCCCTTACGGGAACGGAAGGCAACCTGCAGCATCCGGTTCACCTGCACTTGGGCGATATTACCGCTCCGGATGCGGAGGTGGCCGCGCTGTTAAATCCCGTGTTGGGTTCAACCGGAAAAAGTGAAACGCATGTAAAACGACTGGCCAATGAGCAGTCTATAACCTTTTTGGAAATATTGGAGCTGAATGCAAGCATAAAAATTCACTTGTCCGATACCGGGCCAAACCAGGATATTATCCTGGCGGCTGGAAACATCGGCTCTGCCTTCCAGGCACCCACCAATGGAAGAGTGGGTGTAGGCTTATGCAAGAGTGAGTAATTGATTTCCGTAAACCGAAGAACAAGAACAACAAAAAAGCCCCGGAATTCCAGGGCTTTTTTTATGAGCTTCAGAGAATTATTCACCTCCACCTACTTCCCATTCATAGGAGCTGATCATGGAAGAATAATATTCCCGGTTCAGCCGGGCAATGTTGGTTACGCTGATACCTTTCGGGCATTCCGCTTCGCAGGCCTTGGTGTTGGTGCAGGCGCCAAAACCTTCCGCGTCCATCTGCGCGACCATCCGTTCAACACGTTCTTTGCGCTCCGGTCGACCTTGAGGCAACAGGGCAAACTGCGATACCTTGGCACTCACAAATAACATGGCCGATGCATTTTTACATGCCGCCACGCAAGCGCCACACCCGATACAAGTGGCTGCATCAAAGGCTTCGTCAGCAATTTTCTTGGGGATAGGAATTTCGTTGGCATCGGGTACACCCCCTGTATTTACAGAGACGTACCCACCGACTTGTTGAATCCTGTCGAAGGCGGTTCGGTCGACAACCAGATCTTTTATTACCGGAAATGCTTTTGCCCGCCACGGTTCGATGGTAATGGTTTCACCGTCTTTAAAACTCCGCATGTGAAGTTGGCAACTGGTCGTTTGTAGCGGGCCGTGCGGATGGCCGTTGATGTACAGGCTGCACATGCCGCAAATGCCTTCGCGGCAATCGTGATCGAAATGTACAGGCTCTTCGCCTTTTTTGATCAAATCCGTGTTCAGTACATCGAGCATTTCCAGAAACGACATGTCCGGTGAAACGTGATCGTGCTGATAGGTTTTAAAACCTCCTTTATCACCGGGGCCTTTCTGGCGCCATATTTTTAACGTAACCTTCATAATTATTTATAGCTGCGTTGGGTGAGTTTTACATTTTCAAATACCAGGGGTTCTTTGTGAAGTTCGGCTTGCTGATTTTCGCCTTTGTATTCCCAGGCCGAAACATAGGCATATTGATCATCGTTGCGTTTGGCTTCACCTTCTTCGGTAGCCGATTCTTCCCGGAAATGACCTCCGCAGGATTCGGCACGATTAAGGGCATCATCCACCATCAATTCGCCTAGCTCTATGAAATCGGCAACCCGGTTGGCTTTTTCCAGCTCCATATTTAAATCATTGCCGCTTCCCAGCACTTTTACCTGTTGCCAATACGCTGCCCGCAACTCCTGGATTTTTGTCTTGGCTGTTTTCAGCCCTGCCTCGTTACGCGACATCCCGCAGTATTCCCACATGATCAATCCGAGTTCACGATGAAATTCGTCCACGGTTTTGGTTCCGTTTATGCTGAGCAATTTGTTGATCCGGTCCGAAACCTGCTGAATCGCTTCTTTAAATTCCGGTCTGTCGGTGCTTACTTTTTCATACGGCAAGCCTGCCAGGTAATCGCCAAGGGTATATGGAATTACAAAATACCCATCGGCCAGTCCTTGCATCAGGGCACTTGCACCCAGGCGGTTGGCGCCATGGTCGGAGAAGTTTGCTTCGCCCAACGCATAAAGTCCAGGAACGTTGGTCATCAGATTGTAATCCACCCAAAGCCCACCCATGGTATAATGAACAGCCGGATAGATCATCATCGGCATTTCGTACGGATTATCTCCGGTTATTTGTTGATACATGTCGAAGAGGTTGCCGTATTTCGCTTCCACCGTTTTTTTGCTATCGCGTTTAATCGCATCCGAAAAATCCAGGAATACGGCCAACCCGGTTGCGCCAACTCCGCGGCCTTCATCGCAAACATTTTTGGCATTGCGCGAGGCCACATCGCGCGGCACCAGGTTTCCAAAGGAGGGGTATCTTCTTTCTAGGAAATAATCCCGCTCCGACTCGGGAATGTTCACGGCATCTTTCGCCTTCAATCCGGGCATGGCTTTTTTCGGAACCCAAACCCGGCCGTCATTCCGCAACGATTCGGACATCAGCGTAAGCTTGGATTGATGGTCGCCCGAAACGGGAATACACGTTGGGTGAATTTGTGTATAGCAGGGGTTTCCAAAAAATGCGCCCTTCTTATGAGCGCGCCACGCGGCCGTTACATTCGAACCTTTTGCGTTGGTCGACAAGTAGAAAACGTTTCCATAACCACCTGTGCACAACAACACCGCATGTGCACTGTGGGCTTCAATTTTACCGGTGATGAGGTCACGGGTGATGATGCCC
>CAZOYJ010000105.1:2663-12064 GCA_964583905.1 uncultured Roseivirgaceae bacterium | reverse complement strand
TAACATCCGTAACTTTCTTATACTCCTTATCCGGATTCCAGCTTACTGTGATTTTCACTTCCTCCAGCGCCTTGGCCCATCCCCAGATGGTGACTGTAGTTTTTTGCTGCAAGACCATGTGATCGCTGAAGATGGAAGGTAGTATGACATTGGCTTTTGTAGAACCAGCGATAGTAATCAGGATAATATTCAGAAGAAATCTTATGGTGAATTTCATTTAACGAATCAGCTATTTTTCCATCATGTTTCGTTGGGCGTATTCAGAAGGTGTAACACCAAACATTTTCTTGAAGCATTCGCGGAAGTAGGGTAGATCAGTAAAACCTACTTCGTAGGTTACTTCTGCTATTGTAAGCTGGTGTTGTTCCAATAGTTGTGCAGCGCGTTTCAATCGCATACAGCGAATAAACTCATTAGCCGAAAAACCGGTGAGTGCCTTTAGTTTTCTATATAGCTGCATGCGACTCATGGCTACATCATGGCAAAGATGCTCTATTGTGTAGTCAGCGTTTGTCATGTTGTTTTCAATACTCTCCAGAACTTGCTGGATGAATAGTTCGTCAGCCGAATTGAGTGTTACTTTTTTAGGCTCAATGCTCAGCACCCGGCTATTCTTAAAAGCTTCGTGCAAACGTGTACGCAGTTGCAAAAGGTTTCTCACTTTTAACTCTAACACCCTGGGGTTAAATGGTTTTGTCAGGTATTCATCGGCTCCGGTTTCAAGTCCTTCCACTTTAAAGATCAACGAAGTACGCGCAGTAAGCAGGATAAGTGGAATATGGGATGTTCGCTTGTCAGACTTGAGTTGATTGCAAAGGGTAATGCCGTCCATTACCGGCATCATTACATCGCTGATAATGATATCTGGAATATTCGCTATTGCTTTATCCCAACCCTCTTCGCCCTGGGTAGCTTCAATTACCGTGTGCGTTTTGATAAAAATAGACTTAATGTAAGCCCGTACTGCGCCAACATCTTCAACAATCAGTAATTTAGGTAATGATGATTTGCTTCTGTCGGTTTTTTCAACTGGTTCCTCGTACACAATAGAACTCCATTCTGCATCAATTAGCGAAGGATAGTGGTCCATGGATTCAAGGTCATCTGACCAAGGTTGAATCTCCTCTGGAGTGAAATGGTCCTTTCCTTTCTTTAAGGTAATCTTAAAATGTGTATATTCTCCTTCTTTACTTTCAACATGAAGCGTGCCGTGGTGCATATCAATCAGGCTTTTGGATAGAGCAAGCCCAATACCGGTTCCTGTATGTTGCCGGTCTTCATCATAACTGAAAAAGATTTGAAAGATTTGTTCGAAGTGCTCTTGTCGGATACCCCTGCCGGAATCTTTAACGTTTACTTCTACTGAATTGCCTATATCATTCACCTCCAGTACAATCGTTCCACCTTGTGGTGTGTGTTTAAAGGCATTGGATAGGAGGTTGAATAGAATTTTTTCAAACTGATCACGATCAAACCATACTTTGATATTTTCGTGGGTGGACACCATGTGGAAGTTGACCTGCATTTGTTCGGCAAGCGTGTCAAACAAAAGTTTTATTTCATGTACAAAACGGACAATGTTACCTTCGGACACTTTCAGGTTAAGGTTGCCCGATTCGGCTTTTCTGAAATCAAGCAATTGGGTTACGAGTCTGAGCAGGCGTTGTGAATTATCATTTATACTGACAACATCATTTCTTGCCTGCCTGCTTAGCTCCCCCGACTCAAGAAGTGATTGTGCCGGGCCCAAAATAAGGGTGAGTGGCGTACGAAATTCATGGGAAATGTTTGTAAAGAAATCAAGTTTGGCTTTGTTCAACTTTTCGAGGTTTTCCCGTTGAAGTCGTTCAAGTTTTATATCGTGAAGTAAGTTGGCACGGAGTAGGATAAATTTCCTGAAAATGTACAGGGCAACAAATCCAAGTAGCACATACAGTACAGCCGCCCAATAGGTCTTCCACCATGGGGGATGTATAACAAGCGTAATTTGACTATACTTTTCTTGCCATGTACCGTCTATGCCAGATGCCTTTACTTTAAACGTGTAGGTGCCGGGATTTAGGTTGGTATAGTTGGCAAATCTTCTGTCACTTTCTGTGTAACTCCAGGTGTCATTAAATCCCTCCAGCATGTACGCATAGCGGATTTTGGGAGGTGCAGCAAAATCGAGTGAGGCAAACTCGAAGGCAATTGAGTTTTCAAAATGCTTTAATTCAATTTTTGAGTTATTGCGAAGTGGTTCGGTTAAGAGCGTTCGGCCGTTTACCACTTCTCCATAGGCAACGTCCTTTCCAAACAATTCAAACTGGGTAATGGCAAGGGGAGAGTTTTCCGGTCGCTGAATAATTTTTTTTGTATCAATCCGGTTGAAACCTTCTGATCCGGCAAACAACAATTCTCCTTCTACACCTTTAACACAAACATTGTTATAGAAGAAGCCGCCCATAATATGATCATTACGATCATAGTTTCGTGTCCATGTTTCATCTGACGGGTCGACTACTGTCAGGCCATTCCAATGGGCAAGCCAAAGTTTTCCCTGACTGTCTTCCAGAATGCTTACGATTACCTTGTTGCTGGGGCCTCCTTCAATCTTGTAGTGTTCAAAAATGTTCCGTCTCCTATCAAAGGAACTCAATCCGCCATCGGTTGCAAGCCAAAAAATACCAGCATGATCTTCGTATATGCAGTTTATAAAATTGTCGTTGATGCTATTGGTCTCCGATCGTTTATAGTGTTCAACTATTAATTCTTTCCCATCTTCTTTAATGCTGAAAAAACCATGACCACGGGTACCCATCCATGTTGTACCCGACCGGTCGACATATAAGACTACGTTGGGTGCGATTGATAACCGTGGGTCTTCATAGCGTATGACATCACCATGTTGCAGAATCTTGTAAAGTCCGCCACTCCAGGTGCCAATCAACACGTTATCACGGCCATCGCTTGTTATTGCCATGATGTAATTGTCTCGTAATATGGGATTGGTTTCTGTTGAATAATGGTTGTATGACGAAATTTCAGGACTAGTAAGTTGATGTTCATTAAAGTGGTAAACACCAGCTCCTGCCGTGCCCACCCACACACTTCCTTTGCCATCGGAGTATAATGTTTGGACAAACTCAGTGAAAGTATTTTCTTCCGGTGCAATAATCTTATACTTTGTAAAGGAATTATTCCCATCAAACTTATAGAGCCCACCACCGATCGTTGAGATCCAATATCCCCCGGTAGCGGATAGTTGAACGCCCGTTATAATGCTTTTGGTTTTATCGAACTGAGCAACATTAAACGATTCGAATTCTTTCGTGTAGGAGTCAAACTTGTTAATCCCCTTTTTTGTTCCCACCCACAATACACCACCACGATCAATATACAACGATGTGATTGAACCGTGACTTAAATTCATTTCATTCCAACCGGTGAGGATGCGCTCGTCAAATTGCATGGCCGCTACATCGAAGAATGAAATGCCAGACTCAGAACCTGCAATAAGGTAGGGTCGATCTCCCGGAACTACCTGTAGACTACTAAAGAGACTGTAACTTGCGGGTTTGTTGGGTACGCTATAGCTGTTCAACTGTCCGTTAATAAGTGCTTTAAGGCCTTTTTTTGTGGTTAGCCAAATGCCGGTACCATTTTCTGTAGGTAAACTTGCGATATCGTAAATGTGGTTATGCAACGCATGGTTGTCCGGTTCATTATCGAACAAATAGCTTTTAAACACATAGCGATCATCGTGACTTTGTAATTTATTAAGGCCGTATACAGTGCCAATCCAGATTTCATTATTGGCTGACCTGTGTATGGAGGTAATAAAATCGTGAGTAAGCGTAGGGGAGGTTTTAGTATTTATGTGTGAAAAACCTGAGCCATTTTTTTTAAGAATGTTAATCCCATTTTCAGTCCCAATCCACAAATTGCCAGCAACATCTTCCTGTATGGCGCGTATATTATTGTTGCTCAGGCTGGACGCATCATGCTCATCGTGCGCAAACTTTTCAAATGAAGTGTTGTTTTTGTTGTACCGGAAAAGACCGCCCATGTGTGTGCCTATCCACAGAAATCCTGACTGATCTTCGTAAAGCGTGAGTATCTTGTTGCTTTGCAATTTGCCAGGCTGGTTTTCTGAATGGAACACGGTGGTTGTGTACCCATCATAGCGAATCAATCCTGACCATGTACCAATCCAAAGGTACCCTTCGCTGTCCTGTAAAATGCAATTGATGGAACTCTGTGATAAGCTCAACTCTTCTTGCAGTTGGTCAAATACGAGTTTTTTCTTGTGTAAATCTTCAGGTTGGGTTTGCCCGCGAAGTGGGAATAATAAGATCACCAGGATGCTTATCCACAACAAGGCTGCACAACTTCCTCTATTCGCTGCTGTATTTTGTTTCATGAATATTAATCTATTCATTTTATCCATTTAAAACAAACAGTGCATTTGCCTATGCGCTGTGGGTAGTTTAACGCACCAACAACTTCTGAACTACGGTCTCGTTTGCGTTCGTAACTTTTACAATGTAAACTCCTGGTTTTATAAACAATCGTTCCGTAGAAAATATAATTTCTTGCTTGTCCGTTTTCTCCTCCGCTATTTTCTTACCGGATAGATCATAAATACTTACCCATGTAGGCGCCTGGAATTTGGCGAACTCAACTACGATCTGGTGCCGGTCAGGAACAACCTGCACGCGCAACTTATCTGCGTTTAAATTTTCTTCGGTGGACAGTATGAGCAGTGGTTGATACATGTTTTCAATCTCATCGCTGAACATTACATGCGGTGAGTTTTTAAAGTTGATAAAACTTTGTTTGGCTGCTGATGTACTGGTAGCATGTGGAACATATGGGTGAGACCAACTGGCGTTAATCCAAGTCAATACCCAGGCAATCTTTAATGCCTTTCCTGATGTATCGTTCACAATGGCCGGTAGCACGGTATCGTTCCAATAGTTAGCCGAAGCATCTCCATTTCCCGTGTCGTGCCGGTAGCCGGTTTCGCTCAATACCGCAATTTTGTCGTGTGCCTGGGCATAGTCTACAATGGAAGCCATGTATTGACGAAAGAGGCTGGCTGTAATTTCATACATGTCCAAGCCGAGTATATCAACGTATGCATCGCCAGGATAGTAATTAGTGATTACCGTACTGTTAACCGGGCTATTGGGCGACCAACAAAATAAAACACTACTGGTTCTTTCTTTAATATAGTTAACCGTTAGTTGATAAAGACCTTTATAATCGGCAGGAGTGAATCCTGAACAGTTTGCTCCCCACCAAAACCAATTGCCGTTCATCTCATGGAGCGGCCTGAACACGATGGGTATGTTTTCACCGCTCACGACCAGATCGTTGTTGATAATGGCGACTACTTTATCCAACTCGGCCAGGTACCAATCGCGATCGCCATTCGTATTTCCGGTGGCAATATTTTTAGCCAGGTTAGCGGGTGATCCATCGCAAGTATAGGATGAGGTATTGCGCGCGGTGATGTGCCAGTCGAAAGTAATAACAAGCCCCTGTTGGTAAGCCCATTTTACGGCCTCAGTGTGGTAGCCTCTTTCTGTGTCGCTTTTATCAAGATAGTAATGAAAGTCTGAGCCCAGCACGGCAGGGTAGGCTCCTGTTACTACGTGACTGTCCGAATAGGTTTCATCTCCATGGGCGCTGCCGGAACTAAATTTGAAACTGTTAAAAAACTCCTGACCAAACAGAAAGTAATTGCGGTTTTGAATGGTTTTAAGATTGTTATACAGAATAATTGTTTTTTCCGATGCATCTTCATCCACCTGGGCAAACGCAAGAAGCGACATTAAAATGCAACCTAAAATTATTCCAGATCGATTATTCATCTCCAACACTAAATATCAAGCACCACCGTAGTTATGGTTTTGGCCGGAAGGATTATGGATTTTTTGGGAACCGTGGTTGATACGGAAGTGTAGTAACTACCTTCCTTGCTTTGTACCACACTAATGCCGGTAGGGGTTTTGCCTTCAGCAACGAAGTGTACTTTAGCGTTTGTTGTGCCATTGTTGATTACAATGATGGTAACTTTTTTGTTATCCGGACTTACAAATGCTGAAGTAACCAGATTTGATGCGGGTGTTATCGCTGTTGTTGTTTCTACACGGTGGTAGCCAGCATTAATATGCTTTGAGAAGTGCTTGATGAGATGATAGTAGGGTGTTACCTGGTAGGGTGAAGTTGGGCTTGAGCCGGTACTGATCATGGCTGCGTCTTCACCCGAAGCAGGCGTAGACCACATAAGTTTCCAATATATATATGCTGATGTGTTGGCATGAATCAGCGATTCCTGAATAAATAATGCGGTATTGAACCACGACAAGTTATCAGAAAATTCGGTCATCATGTTGGGCTTTGTTGAAAAGTTGGCCACATTGTTCAACGCAGCTGTGATGGATGCAGCCGAAGTAGTTGAATTGATGTTGTAAGGGTGCCAGGCAAAGATGGCGCAATTGGGGTTGTCCTTAAGCACACTCACAAAGGGGCTATAGGTTTGTATATCCTGCGATTCAGGCCCAATCAATAGCGGTACATGTGTGCGGTTCTTTATTTTGTCATACACTTTGTTGAGCGCTGTATTATATCCCGGTAAAACCGAAGTTTCTGTAATGGACCATTTGCAGGTTGTCCAGTTTGAATTGGTGTAGGTGGGCTCATTCTGAATGCTGATGTAGTCGGGATTAAATGGAGTATAATCCAGTAAATTACTCCAGTATTCTGCAAACTCATCGTACATGAAACCATTTCCATTTTTTTTGAGTGTGCCTTCTCTTAGTTTATTATTGTCTTTCAATGACACAGGCGGCCCCCACGAAGACAATAGAATTTTTACGTTGGGATCCCGTTGTTTTGCCAGGTTGTACAACTGGTTCGTAGCATCCCAATGCGCTTTTGCGTAATCGTTGTCTCCGTTGTTGGACATGTTACTTACTTCTTTGTTGGTGGGATAATTATCCGGATAGTACCACGTCTTAAAACGGATAATATCAATCCCCAAATCGGTAAACATCAGGTCGGCAATTTCAGTTAGCTTGTTATTGGCGGTTAGCCAGTTGCTATACCATGTAAGTGCTCCTCCAAAGCCGATCATTTCCTGTTTTTTATTGGCTATCTTAACGGTGATGGCAATACTGTCCGCTTGGACAATTGGCGGATTCACATCAGTTCCGGATTCGTCTCTGTTGCAAGAAAGAAGTATAATCATGCAGACTACACATATCGCACTTACTTTGATAAACTTCATACTGAAAAGTACTTAAAAAAAACTAAAAATAGGAAGGCTGCCTAAACGGGTAGCCTTCCTTCCTTAACACGTAACCCTATTGAAGTCCTATATGATCGATAAACACCGTACCAGACCAATCGGTATCCTGGAAGAATAATTCACCAATAGAAGACGGGTTGCCGAGATTTGACAATGGAATTGCATAATCAGTCCATTTACCAGCTCTTAGCGTTACCTGAACACTTGCAGTGGCTCCATCAGTAGTCGGCTTAATACTAAGCTGTATAGTTTTCCCGTCTGTTCCTGTGCCTCCAAAAATGGAGAATAAGAGATACTGCATGCCGGATGTGGGAAGCGGGGTTTTACCCCAACTTCCAAATTGGGCAGCGCCACCCCATCCGCCAGCGAAGGTGGCTTTGATTGAAACCGCTCCGCCTCTTTGGTTCTCATCGCTATTCATTATTGTCGTTGTTCCACCCCATCCGCCTCCAACACCAAAATGAGTATCGTTTACCTGATCATCATAAATCGGTACGACCAGATCAGGCAAAAGCCCAAGTGGTTCATCTATGGTAAGGCCTATTTCATCAATAAATACAATGGTATTGTTGGTACCTGCATTGGCATTGTTGTTTTTAATTCGAAGCTCACTCACATTATTGGAGCCCGCCAAGCTCGCCAAAGGCACTACAATCTGGTGGTATTTGTCTTTTGTGAATGCGGGAGGATAGAAGTCAGCGTTGTTGTCGATCTGAACAATAATCTCCGAATCTTGTCCAACAACAAATACATAAAACACCAGGTAATTGTATCCGGCAAAAATATTGGACGATCCATCATTGTGAATTTGGATTGCTCCGTAAGGATCATTGAATACCGTTTTAATGGCCATGGTACCATTTGCCGGATTTTCAGTGTTCGTATAACTTTGACTGACGTGGCCCCATCCACCCCATGCCGACCAGCCGCTTTGCAGCCCATCTTTATAGATGTAATAGTCCAGGGTTGGGAAGTCTCCGGTAGGGGGCAGCCTTAGCACTACACCCAACGGACCAGCGTAGCCATGAATGGTTACATAATCGATGGCTCCTTGTGTAGCTGAAGCCGGAACGGCCAGCTTAATTTCTGTAGTCGTATGCGAAATAAAGGAGGCGGCCAATACCTCTCCTGCCCCTGGCAAAATTAACTTGGCAACCAGATCCAAATCGGTTCCTGTAATTGAAATTTCATCCACCCCGGGTTTTGCCGGTGTTGGAGACAAGGCTGAACCGGCCGGTAAAATAATGGTAAGCGTTGGTGTAGTTAATTCTACCGGTGACGCTTGCTTTAAGGTTAAAGCCCCGGTTTTGGCTGTTGCCGGAACCGCCAGCTTGATTTGGGTTTCGGAATGGCTTGTAAAGTTTCCTTTCCCAACTTCAGTTCCGCCCACGAATTTGACGGCTGTTATCAGGTCGAGGTCGGTACCGGTAATGGTTAGTTCCTGTGTGTGTCTGATGGATAGGGGTTCAAGAGTTGTTACTGTAGGAACCGTAACGATTAGTTGTTCCTCCGTTCCAAACGTCATGCCTTTCGTTCCACCCAATCTGAAGATCAAAAATCCGGTTTGTGCTTCCATGGGTACAGTCACTACTACTTCCGTAAGCGAGCGACTAACAAAGTCGTCTTTCTTAACAATCAGATCACTTGGAAATGTAATTTCTTCAATCCAGTTTACCTTTTCACCGGTAATGGTAATGTTGGTTCCCGGTTTTGCTTCCGCTGTTATGCTTGCAATAACAACCGGTACATTGAAGTTCAGGATGGTTTTGCTTTCGATGTCGCCCTGTGGTGTTTTTAATATTATTTTTCCGGCTTCTGCAGTTTCAGGTACAATAATGTTTATCCGTTCAGCGGTTACCGATTTGAACGAACTTTTAGGTATTTCCACATTGGGTCTAAGAACGATGGCGGTTACCTTATCCAGGTTTTGCCCGAAAAAAGTAATTTCATCGCCATGAAGTACACCGGAGGGCCCGAAACTTAAAAGGACAACCTGGCTTGGTCCTTCTTCTTCCTGGCACGATGTAAGCGTAATGCTTAGGCTGCAAATCATGCAGGCCATGGTCAGGAAATATATGCTGTACGTAACAATCTTTCTCATCTT
>CAZOYJ010000105.1:0-2653 GCA_964583905.1 uncultured Roseivirgaceae bacterium | reverse complement strand
AACGAATGTTGTCAATGTGGAACTCAACGTTATTTCCGTTGTTTTCCGGTGACCCCAGAAACCATGTACTGAAGGAACCTGCTGCGGTTTCTATGAATTTCTGATTGGGTGTATACACCACATTAGATCCTGACATACCCATAAAATATTGGAATTCGGTTAATGGAATGGTTACGGTAATCCAACTTCCGTTGGTGGTTACTTCCGAACCTGAGCTGGCCCATGGTCCCCAAATGGCACGAGCGTTTAAGCTGTTACTCCATATTTCCTGATTATTTCCCGAATGGGTAGGTGTGGATAAACACAGGTTGAGGTATCCGCCATACCAGTTTTTGATTTTAGCTTCAAATTTCACTACATAATCGCGGTAGGAATTGGGGTATAAGGGGTAAAAGTTTTCGGTACGCCCGGCAGGGCCTCCCCAGAACTCCATGCACAGTGGTGATTCAGCAGGCGCACCCGGGCCTTCATCGCGTTGGTTAGCTGCGATGCTTCCACGAATTACCAGATAATATCCATCAATTGGGTTGTCGCTATTTTCACGTAATCCGATTCGCCAACCATTGGCGACTTTGTTATCAAAATTCAGGATGATGTTTCGTGAATCCCACATATGGAAGCCTGATTCAACCTCCCCAAAATTGGTGGCAACTGTAACGGGTCCCTCAATAGCTCCTTCCGGAACGGTAACTTCTACGCGCGATTGACTTATGGATACTACTTCACCTTCAACGCCTCCTGTAAACGTAACCGTTACGGGGTTAAAAAAGTAGTTGCCGTGGATTACAAGGTTTTCACCTTCCTGCGGCCATTCGTTTCGTGCACTGGTAACCACAGGGGGTGGGATGGCCACAACAAACGGATACTCAAGTGTGTTTCCTCTCGCATCAATCAAATACAATTTGTCTGTTATTTCATTGGGTGCATTTCCGGGTACGCTCACAAAGATATTTCGGTTAGTAACCCACGTAGGATTTAACCCAACGGCTTTTTGATCATTAAACCAAACCTCGCGCGTTCCACCCAGGTTTTTGCCCATAATTACAATGCCTGTACCCAACGTAGCACTGGCGATTAATGAATCGGAAGTTTCAGGGTTAGCCAGCCGGATATAATTAATTACAGGTGGCCCGTCAGGCGATTCTATATTTGATCCATCTCCAGTCATTTCGCATGAAGTTGGAATAATAAGTACACTGATGAGTAAGCACGGTATGAGTGCACCAATTAAATATTTCTTTAGTATCATTTTCGTACAGGATTTAGTTGAAGTCATACTCTACGGGTTCTTGATTAGGCGCCAGCAATGGGTTAATAACCACCTGGTTTCCGGGGATAGGTAACCTCATTTTGGAAGCTGTAAATACCACTATAGGATCCGTATTTAAATTGTTGTTAGCAGATGTAGTACCTGCGGGCACGAGTTCATACCCGGCAGGATCATTTTCAAGTGCATCGTTACTGTTAATTCTAAAATACATGTCGGTGCGGTTTTGGGCATTCAGGTAGTTGAGTGCATCTTGAGCATTTCGGTAGTATCTGCGTTTAATGTCAATCCATGATTGTGCTTCCAGGGCCAACTCAATTCTTCGTTCATTAAACAGTTGTTCATAGGTAACGGCCGCTCGCGGATCGAGACCAGCCCTTGCCCTTACTGCGTTAAGCGCTGTAAGTCCGGGGCCTCCGGATAACTCATTGTTCGAACCCATTAATGCTTCGGTATAGAGCAAATAAACATCTGCCAGGCGGAGATAATATATATCCAACGGTGAATCTTGATTCGTAATGGCGTAACCACCATTATCTTTATCGTTACCAATAATTTGTTTCTTCAAGCTTGTCAGGGTGGGGGTAGAGCCTTCTATTACATTATTATCTGTATCGCGCGTAACAATATTGTATGTATACCCGCCATACTCCGTTGATATATAATTGTAGAAATCACCATTTTGCATATAGATGGCTTTTCTCCGCAGGTCTGTCTTTCCTCCGGCATTTGCAGAAACTGTATTGATCAGGCTTACGGTTGCACATTTTCCAGAGCCCCATGCGGTTGCGTCACCGGTAACAATTGTGCTTCGGGCGAAACGGGCCTGACGGCTGCTGCCAAATCCCCAGCCACCATTTATAAGCTGTGGCGCAAAAAGAATTTCTGGGTTGTGTTCGTTTTGAACTTTAAAAAGGTCCTCATAGCTGGCGTTCAAAACCCGGCCACTGTTGTTGATTACATCGGCTGCGTAATTGGCTGCGATGGTAAAATCATTGGATGATCCAATGGAACCACCGCCCACACTGCGTTGCGCCAGGGAAAGGTGAAGTTTGGCAAGCAGCCCCTTAGCAGCCCATTGTGTAACTCTTCCCGGATCATCCGTAACCGGAAGATTTTCAGCTGCAAAAACCAAATCTCTGCGGGCAAATTCATATAGACTTGCTGTTGTGTTTTTGGGTAACAGCAGGTTTCCACTTGCAACTTTTTCTGCCGCTTTCTCAATAATGGGTGCTTCGCCCCAATATTCAGCCAACATAAAGTAGGCGATTCCGCGCATAAACCTGGCTTCGCCCAAACCTTCATTAATAACCGTTTGATCAACCCCATAGCCAGCGGCAATGGTTGGCATATCATCAATAATCAGGTTGGCAAAGGATATGACAT
>CAZOYJ010000104.1:0-12124 GCA_964583905.1 uncultured Roseivirgaceae bacterium | reverse complement strand
CACAGGCCGTTCATCAACTGTAGCTGGCAATGCTGATGGCAGCGTTTTATTTTAGTATTTCGAAACACTACCATTATGAAAGCTATATCACCTTTATGTATTGCGGTAGCAGCATGTATGGTTCATTGCAGCCGCCCCGAACAGAAAGCGGCACTCAACTATCCGGAGACTAAAAAAGTAGATTCTGTTGATGTGTACTTCGGTACGGAGGTACCCGACCCTTACCGATGGCTGGAGAATGACACGATGCAGGCTACAGCCGATTGGGTTGCCGCACAAAATAAAGTCACCTTTGGCTACCTGTCGTCCATCCCCTATCGGAGTACCGTAAAAAAACGTCTCGAAGAATTATACAATTATGAACGTCTGGGCGCACCATCGCGCTATGGTGAATATTTTTACTACTGGAAAAATGACGGCCTGCAAAATCAGAATGTGTATTACAGGAAAAAGGGCGAGGCAGGTGAACCTGAAATCTTTCTTGACCCCAATACCTTTTCAACGGATGGCACCACCCGATTGGCCGGCATGTCGTTTTCAAAAGATGGTTCGCGGCTGGCGTATCAGATTTCAAAGAGTGGCAGCGACTGGACGGACGCTATTATTGTCAATGCACTGGATAAAACCCTTTTGCAGGATACCATCAAAGACCTCAAGTTCGCCAGCATTGCGTGGAAAGGTAATGACGGATTTTTTTACACTTCCTACGGCACACTCAAAGGAAGCAGCAAGATCACCGCAAAGGCCGAAAACCAGAAGCTATACTTTCATAAAGTGGGCGACCCCCGGAGCGAAGATGTGCTCGTATTTGGTGACGACAGGAACCCCAAAAGATACATCTGGACTTACCTGACGGAGGACGAACGCTACCTGGTAATTTGTGCCACCAACGGAACATCGGGCATTGAATTGTACGTAAAGGATCTCTCTACGCCAGCGGGCAACATAATCACGCTGGTCGATAACCAGGAAAATGATCATTGGGTAATCGATAATCGGGGCGATCGCCTGCTGGTGGTGACCAATCTTAACGCCCCCAATAATCGCCTGGTGGAAGTTAATCCCGCCAGACCTGCTCCGGAAAACTGGAAGGACGTAATAGCAGAAAGCAACAACGTAGCAACCTTTGGTACAGCTGGTGTAAAAATTTTCGGAGAGTATATGGTGGATGTGAAATCTGTTGTGAAGCAGTTTGACCTGAATGGTAAATTTGAGCGCGAAGTTGAACTGCCAGGCATCGGCACGGTTGGCTGGAATGGCGGACGTAAAGAAGATAAAGAGGTATATTATACATTTACTTCATTTACGTATCCCACCACCATTTTCAAGTATACGATTTCAACCGGCAAATCATCTATATTGACAAAGCCCACACTTGACTTTAATGCGGATGCGTATGAAATGAATCAAATGTTTTATACCAGCAAGGATGGCACCCGGGTTCCCATGTTTATCGTGCACAAGAAGGGCCTTAATCGCGATGGTAAAAATCCGACACTCTTGTATGGGTATGGTGGATTTAATTCCAGCGAGACACCCTACTTTAGTCCATCGCGATTGGTATGGTTGGAGAATGGGGGCGTTTATGCCGTAGCGAATATCAGGGGAGGGGGAGAGTATGGTGATGAATGGCATAAAGCCGGAATAAAACTGAAAAAACAAAATGTGTTTGATGATTTCATTGCCGCGGCCGAGTACCTTATTCAAGAGCAGTATACTTCAAGCAATTATCTCGCTATTCAGGGGGGCTCAAATGGTGGCCTGCTGGTTGGGGCATGCATGACCCAACGCCCGGATTTGTTTAAAGTGGCCTTACCGGCAGTAGGCGTAATGGATATGCTTCGGTACCATCGCTTCTCTGCCGGCCCCGGATGGGCACCTGACTATGGAACAGCGGAAGACTCAAAAGAAATGTTTGAATACCTGAAGGAATACTCGCCCTTACACAATATAAAACCCGGAGTCAATTACCCGGCTACCCTCGTTACTACAGCCGATCATGACGACCGGGTGGTGCCTTCACACTCCTTTAAATTTGCAGCAACACTGCAAGAACATCACACGGGCGCAAATCCTGTGCTTATCCGGATTGAAACGAAATCAGCGCATGGCGCATCAAGTCTGTCAAAGTCTATTGAGACAAATGCTGATATTTATTCATTTACCTGGTACAACATGGGTATTGTGCCCCCATTGGCGAAAGGAGGCATGTGATTATTACGTACTACTGATAAATTAAGTAAACTTTTATACCTTTAGGTTAATGAAACGTGAAGACAAGTGAATCAATTAACCGACTGACTTGCTGACTTAATTCCTACGGTTGATAAATTGGGCAAAACTGTGAATGAGGTTCAGGAAACCAATCGAAAAACTCATGTTGAGCTTTCTGAAATGCGTTTATCGAATATCAGGTTAGCAGAAGCAATAGAGAAGTTTGTCATAAAAATTGATAAGCTTAGTGATTTTGAAAATCGATTGGAGCGCCCGGAGAAGCAGGTATTCAAATAGCACGTTTTGTTAAATTCTGACAACTAATGGCTCCGTTATCAAGACGGGGCTTTTTTATTATGAGTAATGCAATAACAATCCGTAAAGGAACGAAGCAGGATTTACCCCGTGTGCTCGAACTTATTAAAGAACTCGCAACGTATGAGCGGGCAGCGCATGAAGTAATCAATACCGTGGAGTTGATGGAAAAAGATGGCTTTGGCCCTACTCCTATTTACGGTTTGTTTGTAGCTGAAAAGAATGGAAGCATCGTGGGTATTTCCATCTACTACTGGCGTTATTCTACATGGAAAGGCAAACGGTTGTATTTAGAGGATATTGTTGTAACAGAAAGTGAACGTGGACAGGGTATTGGGAAGCTGCTGTTCGATCGAACTATGCAGCATGCGCTGGATGAGAACTGTTCAGGTATGATGTGGCAAGTGCTGGATTGGAATGAACCGGCCATCAACTTTTATAAAAAGTATGGAGCAAAGTTGGATGGCGAGTGGATTAACGGAAGTCTGGAAGCCGGGCAGATCAGAAGTTATTTTAAGGAACAGGTTTAAATTTCTTCCAGTAACGTTCGAAAGGCAACGTGCTTACCGCCATACTTCTGCTTATGTTTTTCAATGAGCGCTGGCGCCAGGTTTTCAAGGTAATACAACACCTTTTCGAGGGTTTCTGCAAAATACTGGATACTGTAGGAAGTGGTGCCATCTTCATTTTCGTGCAGCACTTTGTACATGCGGTGACCAACAAACGCACCCGTATTCAATACTTCCGGAATGTGTTCGTTCTTCATCCAGGTAAGCCACTCCTGCTCCACATCCTGATCAATTCCAACGGTAACATTGTAGAGGTACATACGCATCAGGGTTAGGTTACGTAATCCGAAAGATAACTGAATTCTTTGGTCAGATGACCTTCCGTGGTAATAGTAGCACGTTTGATTATTCCACCGCTATCTTTTTCCAGCAGTACCGGTAAAATCTTATCGATCAAATCCCGCCCAAATTCTTCTGAAGCGCTGCGTGGAAGTTCGCAGGGTAAATTATCCACGGCCATAACCGTAATGAATTTTTCATTACTTAGGGGCCGCTCAACGGTATCGGTTGAAGGATTATAATCGTATAGCGGTTCAAGGATGGTGCTCGCTTTTTTGGTGCTGGGGATTGAACCACCGATGTCGCAAGTGATGTCGGCAATGATTTTGATTTTAAATTCAGCGGATTGCATTTCTTCACGGGTAAAGAGTACCGGGGCCTTCGGATTCCAATAGGCTCCTGCCAGCAGCACATCAGCCACTTTAGTGAAGGCGCTGAAGGTTGAGTCGTATCGTTCGGGGTGCTGGTGAAATTCTTCGCGGTTAAAATGACCACCTGCTTTGCGGATGT
This sequence comes from uncultured Roseivirgaceae bacterium, assembly GCA_964583905.1. Classification (GTDB taxonomy): domain Bacteria; phylum Bacteroidota; class Bacteroidia; order Cytophagales; family Cyclobacteriaceae; genus UBA2336. The sequence goes on along the minus strand of CAZOYJ010000104.1, from coordinate 8,237 downwards.
GGTAGTCTGCGCTGCTTAGTTGAACATACACGGGTTCGTTAAAGGTCTTGGTAAGAAAATCGTATACACCCACTTTTCGAATGCCTGCGGTGTCCAGGGTTTCCATTGAGCCTTTCCCCACCCGGCCCGCACCGGTTAAAATTATTTTAATGGCCGGAAGTTTAACTTTTCGCAGTTCAATTTTTAAATCATTAACATCGAAACATTCGAACGCCCTGCGCAGCGAAAAATCTCCATACCGTTTGCCATACGCCCAAAGTCCATTGTAGGCGCCAACAATCCCGGCAAATCTTCCAAAGGCCACCAGCCTGTTGCCCAGCTTATCGCGCAGAACTTCGTAGTCAATCAACCGGATTTTCTTTTTTAGGATTTCCTGCAGCATCTTTTTGTTGTAGGGCTGCTTTTTGATGGTGTGCGAAAAGAACAAGTAGGTTTTTTCGGGAATAAGCCGGTCAATGGCTACCTCCTTTATGCCCATTAGGATATCGCAATCGCTGATATCTTCTTTCACTTCAATGCCCAGTTCGCGGTACTCATCATCGTTGTAGGCACGGTCGCGGCTTGTTTCGCAAACAACTTTTACATGATGAAACCGCTGTTCAATTTCTTCGGCTTGCAGTGGCGTAAACGGAACGCGCTTGTCGGGCGGTATTTTGCTTTCGCGGAGGATGCCAAGCTTAATGGATTGCATAAGTAGGATGAAACCAAAGGTAATGAGGTTTTAGATTAACTTGCCATAATGGAGCGCTACATTTTGTTGATTGTTGGTTGGGCCATTTACTTTTTAATCCACAGTGTACTGGCTGCGGAGGGCACAAAAATTTCTTTCAAAAAAAGATTTTCAAAGGCATTTCGGTACTACCGGTTAGTCTATACAACTATTTCAACTGTAGGCTTGTTGATTCTGCTGGTGATGAATGCATCAGTTTCCTCCCCTAATCTAATTGAGCCTTCCGGATGGGCCCGGTATGCAAGCCTCATGCTGGCTACGGTTGGTATATTCATTTTGAAAGCAGCCTTTAAGCAGTATAGCCTGGGCGGTTTTCTTGGCTTGAAAAGCGATGAAGGCGAAAGTTTTAAAGCCGAAGGCATTTTAAAACACATCCGCCACCCGCTTTATTCTGCCACCATTTTAATTACCCTTGGGTTTTGGTTGTTTATCCCGAATGTTACTACCCTGGTTTCGGTAGGTTGCATTTTGCTATACCTGGTCATCGGTATTCCACTGGAAGAAAGAAAACTCATTCGGAAATTTGGAGATGCGTACCGGGATTACAGAAAGCGGGTACCTGCAATTATTCCTAAATTATTCTGATGAATGGCTTTGCTAATTCCTGGATTATTATTTTGACAGTAACTTGGTAAATTCCTCCAGCTCCATTTTAAGATCTTCGCGAATAATCTTTCTTAAGAGACCTTTAGGTAAATCATCGTTATGGTGAACAGGAACGGTGGTTACACGCCCATCGCCATGTCTGAGGCGATGATGAGAGCCATTAATTCGAACAACTTCAAAACCAATTCGTTGAAGAAATTTTATCAACTCTTTCCCGGAAATAGAAATTTGTTTGGCCAAGATTTCAATTATTGAATTTGCAATTCAATCTCTCTAAATCCGATAAACTGATTACTTTGATCAGGCGGACCTTCTTCAAGGCAAAGTTGAATAGCCTCACGAATATTCTCCATCGCCTCATCAATAGTCTTTCCATAAGAATGACATCCTTTAAAGGAAGGGCACGAAACAATGTAAACACCATCTTCATCCTGTTCAAGAAGAACAGGAAAATGATACGTAAGCTTTGATGCGGGTTTCATTGTAGGTATAAAGGTAGTTAATCTTTTTTCTTTTTCTTCTTCCCCTTCTTTAACTCATCATAATCATCGCGTTCGGCTAACTTCTTGTCGTCCACATTCTTGTCCAGAAACTCATTGATCTTTTCAATGTTCATATTGGATTTGAGTTCGCCAAACTGATCGATGGAAATTTCAAATCCCTCCAGGTCTTTGTGGACCCGCGGTTTCTTGGGCGCGGGTTTGTTTTCGGGCTTTGATTTCCTGGCCATGATTAATTGACTTTAACGTTAAGAGTCTCCAATGCAAAGGTAATACGATTCACCACTTCCGCTTTGCCGATGATCTCCATAATCATCATTAAGTCGGGGCCGCCTCCTAAGCCGGTAATGGAAAGGCGCAAGGCCTGCATAATTTTGCCTGTCCCGATGTTTAATGAGGTGGTTACGCTTTCAAGTGTTGATTTGGCTGTACCCGCATCCAGGCTTTCCAATTCTTTAACTGCATCACGAAAAGCTGTGAGTATGGCAATCGCATCGGCATTCCACTTTTTGTTCACCACGCTTTCTTCAAAAGATGTTGGGGCTATAAAAAAGAATTTTCCATGTTCCCAAAGTTCCTGTGGAAAGGTGATGCGTTCTTTCATGATGGAACAAATCTTCACCGCTTTTTCCTTCGTACAGGAAATTCCTTCTGCGTTAAGCGAAGTCAGAAGAAATCCGGCTAACGCTTCATCATTCTTGTTGCGTAGGTATTGCTGGTTATACCATTGGGCTTTGTGGATATCGAACTTCGCCCCACTCTTGCCAATGCGTTCCAAACTGAACGCCTGAATCAGTTCTTCTATGGAAAACAATTCCTGTTCAGTGCCCGGGTTCCATCCCAGGAAAGCAAGAAAGTTAATGAGCGCTTCGGGCAAATACCCCGACTCTTTAAATCCTTTTGATAGTTCACCGGTTTTCGGATCAGTCCAGTTGAGCGGAAAAATCGGAAAGCCCATGCGGTCGGCATCGCGCTTGCTCAGCTTGCCGTTGCCATCGGGCTTAAGCAATAAGGGCAGGTGGGCAAATTGCGGCATGTCCGCTTCCCAACCCAGACTTTTATACAACAACACATGAAGCGGGGCAGAGGGCAACCACTCCTCACCGCGAATAACATGCGAAATTTTCATTAGGTAATCATCCACCACATTGGCCAGGTGGTAAGTGGGCATGCCATCGGATTTCATTAGTACCTTATCATCCAGTTGTGCTGCCTGTACAACTACTTCACCCCGGATTAAATCCTGAAGATGTACTTCTCCGTGATCGGGTATTTTAAACCGGATAACATAAGGCGATCCTGAGGCGATCAGGTTCTTCACTTCAGGTTCAGCGAGCGTCAGCGAATTGCGCATCTGTTGCCGGGTGGCGCTGCTGTATTGCTGCTGGTCTGAACCGGAAGCTTTCAACCGTTCGCGCATAGCTTCCAGTTCTTCTTCCGTATCGAAAGCATAATAGGCATGACCGCTTTCAATAAGTTGCAGCGCATATTGCTTATACATTTCCTTACGTTCCGATTGCCGGTAAGGCGCATACGGTCCGCCTTCCACCACCCCCTCATCGATTTTAATTCCCGCCCATGCCAACGACTCCATGATGTATTCTTCGGCACCCGGCACATAGCGGTTCTGGTCGGTGTCTTCAATTCGCAAAATCATGGTGCCGCCCTGTTGGCGGGCAAGCAGGTAATTATAAAGGGCCGTTCTTACGCCTCCTATATGTAAAGCGCCCGTAGGGCTGGGCGCAAACCGTACACGAACTGGTTTCATGCTGTAAAGTTAATCGATCCATTAGATTATCTTTGCACCTTTTACGGAAGTGCCATGAGCGAAGAAAAGAGCCTGAATTTTATTGAGGAGATAATCGATAACGATCTTAAAAGCGGAAAGCACCAATCCATTGTTACCCGCTTCCCACCCGAACCGAACGGTTACCTGCACATTGGTCATGCCAAGAGCATTTGCCTGAATTTCGGACTCTCCCTTCGTTTTGGCGGTTATACCAATCTCCGTTTTGATGATACCAACCCGGTTACAGAAGAAACGGAGTACGTAGAGAGCATTAAAGAAGATATTAGCTGGCTTGGCTTTACCTGGGCCAATGAGTTTTATGCTTCCGATTATTTTGAAGAACTCTATGGTTTTGCGGTTAAGCTAATTGAAAAGGGATTGGCCTATGTGGATGACAGCGCCAGCGAAGAAATTGCCGTGCAGAAAGGAACGCCTACTCAACCCGGCACCAATAGCCCGTTCCGTGAAAGAAGTGTGGAAGAAAACCTTACCCTGTTTGCCGATATGCGGGCCGGTAAATACAAGGATGGTGAAAAAGTACTCCGTGCTAAAATTGACATGACCCACCCGAACATGCACATGCGCGACCCGGTTATTTATCGCATCAAGCATGCGCATCATCACCGCACGGGCGATGCGTGGTGCATTTACCCCATGTATGACTTCGCACATGGACAAAGCGATGCCATAGAAAAAGTAACGCACAGCATTTGTACGCTGGAGTTTGTGCCCCACCGCGCGTTGTACGATTGGCTGATAGAAAAGCTTGAAATCTTTCCATCCCGCCAATATGAATTTGCGCGCCTCAATATGACCTACACCGTCATGAGCAAACGCAAGCTGCTGCAACTGGTAAACGAAAAGCATGTGAGCAGTTGGGATGATCCGCGCATGCCTACCCTGAGTGGGATGCGCAGAAGAGGCTATACGCCTGAGAGCATCCGTGATTTTTGTGATCGGATTGGTGTGGCTAAGCGCGATAACCTGATTGATGTGGGCTTGCTGGAATTCTGTGTGCGCGAACATTTGAATAAGGTGGCATCGCGCAGGATGGTGGTGTTTGATCCGTTGAAGGTGATCATCACCAATTATCCCGAAGGACAAACCGAAATGCTGGAAACGGAGAACAACCCGGAGGATTCATCTGCCGGAAAGCGCGAGATACCCTTTAGCCGCGAGCTGTATATTGAGCATGAAGATTTTATGGAAGCTCCTCCAAAAAAATATTTCCGGTTGGCGCCCGGTCAAATGGTGCGGCTCAAGAGTGCGTACATTATCCGGTGTGATAACGTGGTGAAGGACACAAGCGGCAACGTTTCTGAATTGCATTGTACGTACATTCCAGAAAGCAAGAGTGGTTCGGACACTTCGGGCATAAACGTGAAGGGCACGTTGCATTGGGTAAGTAAAGCGCATGCAGTGCCGGTTGAAGTGCGGTTGTACGACCGGTTGTTTAACGTGGAAAATGTGGCCGATGCCGAAGGTGATTTTAAAGATCACCTCAATCCTGACTCCCTGAAGGTATTACCTTCTGTTTTCGCAGAACCCGACCTGGCAAAAGCAAACGTAAACGAACGCTATCAGTTCATGCGTAAAGGATATTTTATTCTTGATCCCGATTCTACTCCCGGTAAGCCGGTATTTAACCGTACGGTTACGTTAAAGGATATGTGGACAAAGTCGAATCGATAATGGGTTCACCGTTGTTGGTTATTGGAATGAACAACGAACAACTACTTAACCGCGATACACGAGATTTCCACATTCACATCTTTCGGCAGCCGGCTTACTTCCACGGTTTCGCGGGCCGGAGGGTTTTCGGGGAAATACGTGCCGTACACTTCGTTCACCACCGGAAAGTTGTTCATGTCTTTTAAAAAGATGGAGCACTTCACCGCGTTGGAAAATTCCATACCTGCAGCTTTCAGAACGGCCTCCAGGTTTTTCATAACCTGCCGGGTTTCATCCGGAATGTTTCCGGTGATTAACGCGCCACTGGTTCGGTCGATGGCAATTTGACCGCTCACAAAAAGCATATTGCCGGATAGGACGGCCTGGCTGTACGGCCCGATTGGTTCGGGTGCGTTGGGCGAATAAACAACAGATTTTGACATACAAAGGGATTTAGAATTAACTTAGGGCATCAAAAATAGAAACAAAAAGGTCAATTCATATGAACATCCTGGTGATTGGTGAGCCGGCACATTTCGAAGAGTGCAAGGCCAAATTTGGAGAAACTCATCAATACACCCATTGTGAAAATACTTATGAAGCCGGAGATGAGCTTCATTCGTGCGATGTGATTTTCGATTTCGTAATTGATGAGGATCCATTGCAACTGGAAATTTACACACCGCTTCCTGACAAAGTTGTTTTCCTCAACACGGCAAAGATTTCACTGCTGGAATTATCCAACCTGGTTGATCATCAGGTTAACGCTACGCTTATCGGTTTTAACGGACTTCCTACTTTTTTAAACCGGGAACGGTTGGAAGTGAGTCTTCTCAAAAAATCGGATGAGGAGACGTTAAAAAAAATCACCACCCAACTGAATACAGCCTACGAACTGGTGGAAGACCGGGTTGGGTTGGTTACGCCCCGCATGATTTGCATGATCATCAACGAAGCGTATTACACCGTGCAGGAAGGCACGGCCACGCGGGAAGATATTGACAAGGCTATGAAGCTCGGCACCAACTATCCGTTCGGACCCTTTGAGTGGTGTGAGCGCATGGGCATTAAACATGTGTATGAAGTACTGGAAGCTGTTTACGAAGACACCCGCGAGGAGCGCTATAAAATTTGTCCGCTGCTGAAGCGGGAGTATTTGGCGGTGTAATTTTGGTTGTGCTCCATAGTTGCATTGCGCAACGTGTTCAAATTACGTGTCTTGTGAATTGTTTCCGATACAGCATTCTTATAATCACTTCACAAATCTCGGATCGAAAACCATCACTTGTTCCCTGGTTTTAAATTGTTCCAAATCGAAAGGACCGGCATTCAGGATAATATTGGCTTCGTGGGGGTTTACGATGCTGGGGACTATAAATCCCAAACGTGTTGCCTCATGGAATAATTCAGCGCCTTTTGCCTGGCTGTCCTGAAATGGGAAGGCGCTAAAACCAATCCGGTTGATGGAGGCGTCATTTCTTAAATCAAGGATATCCTTGTCGGGCACGTTAAGGGTTATTAGCACAAAGTTTTCATCATAGAGATACTTGTATTTCTGGATATTTACGATCACCTCGAGGATTGCGAGGGAACTGGTCGAGGCGGTATACAGGACCCTGTGCTGGTTTGTGTTCCAGCGACCCGGATAGAGTCGCGCACCTTCCCCGTCAAGGGTATTGAAGCGTTGTTTTGCCAGCCGGTATACGATCATGAGTATACACCATACTGAATACGGCCAAGCAGTTGTTTGACCTGCTCCATGCCGATAAAATTGGTCATTATGTCCATCGGGGATTTACCGTCCAGCGGTGCCAGCGGTTCGTTCAACCATTCTTTGAAATTCCCCTTGTTACCGTTGAAAACATCAAGTCCAAAATCCCATATTTCGCGAAGCTTTACCAGGCGTTCAGAGGCGGTGGTATTTAAAAGATCACGTTGTTTTTTGTCTTGAAGATAACGGGTACTTACTCCAAGAATCCCGGCAATTTCAGCCTGCGAGAACCCGGTTTCCTTTTGGACAGCGACATAAGCTTTTACAGGGAGCCCTGTATCAACAGCTTCAACCAGCTCTATTGCAGACAGCCTTTTGGTTTGGCCGCTCATACCAGCGGCCTTAGCCCGTTTAGTGCCCTTTTTTTTAGATAAAATCCTGGTAGCCATAGGTGCGAATTATTTCGTATAAATGTACGAATAATTTCAGTAAAGATTTAAATAGAAGAAATTAAGTATCCGGGGATAAACGGTGGCCGCAAAAAAATCAGTTTCAGTTTGCCTGGAAGCAGCCATCTTATTTCAGATATCTACGGAGACTTAAATTCACAAATGCAATTGAATTGCCTGGCAAAAACCTATCTTTATATATGGACGCACACCCGGGCCTCTTTAACGACAACGCCAGCCTGCATGCCTACATCATTGGCGATGACGAGGGCGCCTTCAGCTACGATGCCATAGGCAACCTGGTGGCCGACCATGAAAAAGGTGTGCAGATAGAATGGACGCCTTATGGCAAGGTGCGCAACGTTACGGCTGCCAATGGCAACACCCTCGCGTTCCGCTACGATGCCGCAGGCAACCGGGTGGAAAAGAAATCTACGGTTTCGGGCGGTTCAGTTACCATCATCACACGATACGTTCGCGATGCGAGCGGCAATGTGATGTCGGAATATCTGGGAGGTACAACCCCTCACCAACAGCCCATTTACGGCAGCAGCCGGCTTGGGCTGTATAAAGGGCAGCGGACCGAAGGTGTGCGAACGCTGGGCACCAAGCAATACGAACTCACCAACCATCTTGGCAACGTGCTCACCGTGGTTAAAGACAACATCCATTTGCAGGGCACCGATACCTGGGCACATGTAGAATTTGCCATGGACTACTACACCTTTGGCGGTGAAATGCCGGGCCGGAAAAACACCACCAAGCACTACCGCTACGGCTT
>CAZOYJ010000103.1:0-12243 GCA_964583905.1 uncultured Roseivirgaceae bacterium | reverse complement strand
ATGGGAAGGAAAGTGGACGCAAGATTGGGGATTTATGGCCAGGAAATATCCGGTTATGCTTACGGAGATTGGATTTTGTGGTGAAGATGAAAAAGGTGCCCACATACCAGTAATCAGCGATGAATCCTATGGCGATGCCATTACATCTTATTGCAAGCAAAATGGAATATCGTATGTAGCCTGGTGCTTTGATCCTGACTGGAGCCCGATGTTAATAAGCGATTGGAATTTCACTCCCACGCGCCAGGGAAAATATTTTAAAAAGGAACTTAGCGAAAAGTAATCATGACTTCGCGTAGAGTAACAATACTACTAATCATTTTATTTGCCTTTACGCAATTTGCTTATACTCAAGATTTCAACCGGGGGGTGAATGTTACCGGATGGTTTCAGGCCGGCAGCGCACGCGAAATACATTTCACGATGTTTAGCAAGAAAGATTTTGAACAAATAAAATCGTTGGGATGCGATGTGGTTCGGCTGCCAATTAATCTCCATTACATGACCAATGGCGCACCCGATTATGTACTCGATCCGCTTTTTCTAAGTATGCTCGATCAGGTTGTTGACTGGGCTGAGGAATTAGAAATCCATTTAATCCTTGATAATCATACATTTGACCCTGCTGTTGATACCTCTCCAGATGTCATTCATCCGTTAAAAAAAACCTGGGCTCAAATGGCAGAACATTTTAAAGACCGATCAGACCTAATCTATTATGAGATTCTGAACGAACCACATGGAATAGAGGATGCCATCTGGTCACAAATTCAGCAAGAAGTAATTGATACCATTCGCGTGCATGACACGCAACACTATATCGTTGTTGGTGGTGCCGTCTGGAACGGGTATAACAATCTTTCAGCACTACCGGTTTATTCCGATGATAAACTCATCTATACCTTTCATTTCTACGATCCCTTCATCTTCACGCATCAGGGTGCGACCTGGGGTAGTCCATCCATGGCATCCCTGGCCGGAGTTCCGTTTCCATACAACGCTGCTACCATGCCTGCCACACCCAACGACCTAAAAGGTACTTGGGTAGAAAGTGCCATAAACAACTATCCTATTGATGGTACCATTAATCGTGTACGTCAGCTTATTGATATTGCCGTAGCGTTTAAAGTGCAGCGAAATGTTCCGGTATTCTGCGGAGAGTATGGGGTTTACATTCCCAACAGCAACAACACGGATCGCATACGGTGGTACGAAGTGGTGGCTGACTATCTGAATCAAAAAGGAATTTCATGGACGATGTGGGACTATAAAGGCGGCTTTGGCTTGTTCGAGAAAAACTCGGGCGAAATGTTTGACTATGATTTAAATTTGCCCCTGCTTCAAAAACTGAATTTCAACATACCCCCACAACAGGAGTACATAAAGAAACCAGAATTAAAAAGCCTGATATTATATGATGACTTTCCCGGGCCAGGCGTGTACAACGCCAGCCACCGCAGCAGTGGAACACTCGACTTCTATGCAGCCGATGCTGCCCATGGCAATTACTGCTTATGTTGGAGCGATGTAGGGCAATACGATGCTATCGCGCTTGACTTTCGGCCTGACATTGACTTGAGTAAGCTCAAAGACCACGACTTTGAATTAACTTTTAAAGTGAAATCCAACTCACCCACAGCGAAATTTGATGTCCGGTTTTTAGATACGAAAACAGGTCCCTCCGACCGGCCGTGGCGCATGGGTAAAACAATTGATAACACAATAGCTCCATTTAACGGCCAATGGCAGGAGGTTCGTATTCCTTTGAAAACCTTGATAGAGAAAGGGGCATGGGATGAAACCTGGTATAATCCTCAAGGTCTGTTTGACTGGACCGACATCGACCGGTTTGAAATCGTGCCAGAACATCAACCGCTTACCGATATTACATTTTGTTATGATGACATTAAAATAGAAGGTGAAGAAATTATTGAAGAGGTTATTATCAGTGTTGAGAAAACGTCACTTTCAAGTCTGCATGTTTTCCCAAACCCATTTGCTGATGGTATTACCATCCAATACACGCCCTCGGGATTTCTTAAGAATGAAATAGTCATCGTTAATCAACTTGGAATTCCAATAAAAAGAATTGTTGAAATTGCTGAGACAGATGGTTATATGTCTGCAGTCTGGAATCGGAAAAACGAATCCGGCCAACGTGTACCATCCGGGATTTACTTCATCCGTTTAAAATCAGGAAGCACAACCCAGGTTGTTAAAACTTTTGCACAATAAATTAATCGACTACTCCGGATAAGGTAATCCGTTGTACCGGCATTTGCGGATCATTCGAGTAAACCGTAATGGATTTGTTCTGCGTACCTTTCCGGTCTTGCGGATTGAAAGAAATTTTCAGCGTTGTACTCTCCCCCGCTTTCAACTTTGATTTTTCAGCAATGGCCGTAATGCAGGTACAGTTGGGAACAACAGAACGGACTTCCAGTTCGGTTTTGCCACCATTCATCAACTGCACTTCGCGCGTGGATGCCTGGTTTTGCTTCATCGAACCAAAATCAACCGACTGGCTGATCAATCGCAACCGCGGAGCGTTTGCCCGTTCCTCCGGAGTAAGTTCCTGAAAGTGATCTTCCAATGTGGCGTACACATTAAACGATTTCAGGGGCAGTAATTCGTCATCGGTGTGCACTACAACATTATCCGATTGAAACCCATACATGTTTTTAACCTTTCCGTTGTAGCGAACGTTAAGCTTTCCCGTTTCACCGGCAGGAAGTGTTGCCGGCTCCATGCTAACCTGGATATGTGCGGGACCATCAACCTTTCCAGTCCACGTAATGGCTTTTGCTCCGGCATTGTACAGTTCATACTCCCGATAAACGAATTCATCCTTCCGGTACACTTTTCCGAAATTGAACGATAAACTTTTCAACCGGAGGTTCCCGCTTGGCACCCGGTATTCAGATTTTGGATCTTTGCTTTTTTGTGTAACCGTTCCTTTGATCTGCAGGATAACCGGCTGGTTGTAATAATCGGTAGTTACCGTAAGGGATTTACTGAAATACCCGGGCCTGCCTTTCGGATCGAACTGGGCTTTAATGGTTCCGGTCTTTCCCGGCATAATGGGCTCTTTTGTCCAACCGGGTGTTGTGCATCCGCACGAGGGCTTAACGGTGAGTACTTGCAGCGGTTTTGTGCCCGCATTGGTAAAGAGAAATTCATGCACAACCGGACCGTTTTCTTCTACCACCGTTCCGAAATCAAATGTCTCTTCATTGAACTTCAAGGGCTTTGCTACCTGCGCAAACCCACTCAGAACCAACATCAGCATCAGCATACCTACCCATAAACTTCTCATAACCGAATCAATTAATGCAATACAAAAGTAAAACTTAATTTGGTTCAAATTATTTTATTTTCTTTGCCGCATGACACGCATCTTAACCGGCATACAAAGCAGCGGTAAGCCCCATTTGGGTAATTTGCTTGGCGCGATTATCCCCGCCATCCAACTTTCCAGGAAACCCGAAAATGAATCGTTTTTCTTTATTGCCGATCTGCATTCACTCACCACCATAAAAGATTCGGCCCAGCGGGAAGAAAATGTCCGGGCCGTAGCTGCTGCCTGGCTGGCTTTTGGGTTTGATGTGGAGAAAAATTACCTGTACCGCCAATCGCGCATTCCCGAAGTATGTGAATTGACCTGGTATCTCAACTGTTTCACGCCCTTTCCCATGCTGGCCAATGCGCACTCTTTTAAGGATAAAGCCGATCGGTTAGCGGATGTGAATGCCGGATTGTTTACCTACCCTGTACTGATGACGGCCGACATCATTCTGTATGATGCGAACCTTGTTCCGGTAGGAAAAGACCAAAAGCAACATCTTGAGATGGCACGCGATATTGCCTCTTCCTTTAACAACCTGTATGGGGAGACTTTTGTAATTCCGGAAGCCAGGATTGAAGAGCAGGTAATGACCGTTCCCGGAACGGATGGCCAGAAGATGAGCAAGTCATACGGAAACATCATCGATATATTTTTGCCGGATAAACAATTGCTCAAGCAAATCAAAACCATCGTTTCCGACAGCACACCCTTAGAAGCGCCCAAACATCCGGATACGGATAACACGTTTGCCTTATACAGTTTGCTGGCTTCACCGGAGCAAACTGAAGCTATGCGCAAAAATTACCAGGCCGGGAATTACGGCTATGGCCACGCCAAACAGGAATTATACGAACTGATCCTTCAGAAATTCGCTGCCGAACGGGAAGCTTTTAACTTCTACTTTTCCAACCCCGAAGAACTTGAAAAGAAACTTCAGCAAGGTGAAGCAAAAGCACGGGTAATTGCCCGTAATGTATTGGAAAGAGTAAGAAAAAAGTTAGGGTACACGTAACTCAGGTTCAACGTTACCGGTAAAGCCTTCCTATTTCCCTTCCCAGACTAATTGTTGTTTATCTTTCACCCGAAGAAATAAGCGGGGAGGGTTCGCTTCTAATGCAAGTTTTACATCCTTACCGGGAAATTTTTCCAGCTCGATAGGAACACCTTCGCCCAGGTAGGCTATTGGAAGCAGTACATCTACGTCCGGGCAATGCTCATCATGCACTTTTTGTAATACACCCTCCAGGTATTCGCCATAGGCCTCCTGGAAATCGTCTTCCATATCGTGAAGCTTCTCCTCCAGGTCATCGTATTGCGGATTATTGTAATCAATTTTATCGAGTTCGGCACGAGCATTCACAATCTGCTGCAATGCGCTATCAAGAGCCTTTAAATCCATAGTTTCCATTTTGCACAAATATTACTCAAATCATCCTTTTTAAAAAGGGAGTTAGCTAAATTTGATGCCCCGAACTGCGTAAGGCAGCATCCGGGTAACGTAAAATCTTTGCACAAATGGACAACCACGATTTTCTTCCCATAAACGGCACCGACCACATTGAATTTTATGTGGGCAATGCGAAACAATCGGCCTTGTATTACCAATACGCCTTTGGTTTTGAACTGGTGGCGTATGCCGGTCCCGAAACGGGGGTGCGCGACCGCGCTTCGTATGTGCTGCGGCAGCATAAAATCACACTGGTATTGACCACTTCGCTGGTACCGGATTCGGAAATTTCAGAACACGTTAAAAAGCATGGCGATGGCGTGAAGGTTTTAGCGTTGTGGGTTGACGATGCCACTAAATCATTCCAGGAAACCGTAGTGCGCGGTGCCGAACCGGCCAAAGAACCACAAACCCTTTCGGATGAATTTGGTGAGGTGGTAGTGGCTTCTATCAAAACCTATGGCGAAACCATTCACACCTTTGTGGAGCGAAAGAACTACAACGGCCCCTTTTTACCCGGATACAAACCACGCACCGGTCCATTTAAACCGGAACCGATCGGGTTAAAATATGTCGACCATTGCGTTGGCAATGTGGAGCTCGGAAAAATGAACCATTGGGTTGAGTTCTACGAAAAGGTTATGGGCTTCAGCCTGTTGGTTACGTTTGACGACAAAGATATCTCTACCGAATACAGTGCACTGATGTCGAAAGTGGTTTCCAATGGAAACGGCTATATTAAATTTCCAATCAATGAACCGGCATCTGGTAAAAAGAAATCCCAGATCGAAGAATACCTCGACTTCTACAAAAGTGCGGGTGTACAACACATTGCCATTGCCACCGATGACATCATCCATACGGTGGGCGAATTAAGAAAACGGGGTGTTGAATTTCTGTATGTTCCTGAAACGTATTACGAAGATGTACTCGATCGGGTGGGCACCATTAACGAAAGCCTGGAGGAATTGAAAAAACTAAATATCCTGATCGACCGCGATGAAGAAGGTTACCTGCTGCAGATTTTTACTAAACCGATCCAGGACAGGCCAACCGTTTTCTTTGAGATTATTGAACGGAATGGCGCCAAATCGTTTGGCAAAGGAAACTTCAAAGCTTTATTCGAATCCATTGAACGCGAGCAGGCCTTGCGTGGAAATCTGTAATAGAACGATCCAAGTCATAATTTTCTTCCAATGAGTGAACTACTTTCTCAGGTTACAGCCAAGGCGCAGCAATGGCTCGATAGTCCGGTGATTGATGCGGAAACCAGGCACCAGATCACCGAAATGCTCAACAACTCCGATCCAAAAGAACTGATCGATAATTTTTACAAAGATCTGGAGTTTGGCACCGGGGGCTTGCGGGGTATTATGGGTGCAGGTTCAAACTGCATGAATAAATACACCGTTGGAGTTGCCACGCAAGGGTTGTGCAATTACCTGCGCAACAGTTTTCCAAACAAACAGGTTAAAGTAGCCATTGCATACGATTGCCGAAACAACAGTCCGTATTTTTCACAAATAGCAGCCGGAGTTTTCTCGGCCAACGGCATTGAGGTGTATATGTTCCCTGAGTTACGCCCTACCCCACTGCTTTCGTATGCCATCCGGTATTTGAAATGCGATTCCGGAATTGTGGTTACCGCATCGCACAATCCAAAAGAATACAACGGCTACAAAGCCTATTGGAATGATGGTGCACAGGTAGTTCCACCTCACGATAAAAACATTATTACAGAAGTAAGCGCTGTAACTTCTTTCGACCAGGTGAAATTTGATGGCGATGCAACCCGAATACATACCATTGGAGCGGAACTTGAAAAAGCGTATTACGAAGAAGTAAAAAAACTGATTCCCAAACAGGACATCATCCGCAAGCACCACAACATTCCGCTGGTATTTTCCAGCATCCACGGAACAGGCGGCACCATGGTGCCGGATTGTTTAAAATTGATTGGCTTCACCAATGTCTATCTTGTAGAAGAACAACAAGCTCCCGATGGCAACTTCCCTACCGTTCATTCACCCAACCCCGAAGAGCGTTCGGCTATGGAAATGTCCATCCGGAAAGGCATGGAAACAGGTGCCACCATGGTTATGGCCACCGACCCCGATGCCGACCGGGTAGGCATTGGCGTCCGGAATGAAGCTGGTGAATTTATGCTGCTGAGCGGCAACCAGGCATTTTGCCTGATGATGTGGTTCATTTTGAAAAATGTTACGGAAAAAGCCAATGCGTATATCGCCAAAACCATTGTAACCTCCGAACTGGTAGACACGATGGCGCAGACCTATGGTGTTGAATGTTATAATACATTAACCGGTTTCAAATACATCGCTCAACTGATGCGCGAACTGGATGGAAAGAAAAAGTTTATCGCAGCCGGTGAAGAAAGTTACGGGTACATGGTAGGTGATTTTGTTCGCGACAAAGATGCCGTTTCGGCCTGTGCGTTTTTTGGCGCCATGGCTGCCTGCGCACAAGACGAAGGTAAATCGCTTCATGACTGGTTGATTGATATGTATGTGGAACATGGATTTTATAAGGAAGGATTAATTAACCTGGTTAAAAAAGGACAACAGGGCGAACAGGAAATCAAGGCAATGATGGAGCGGTTCAGAACCAATCCTCCGGTAGCGATTGGCGAAAATGCCGTGGTGCGGATACTGGACTACGCCACCCTCCTCGAAAAGAATCTGGAATCAGGCCAGCTTACGCCATTGAATTTCCCGAAGTCGGATGTGTTGCAGTTCTACTTACAGGATGGCAGCAAGATTTCTGTACGCCCTTCGGGCACGGAACCAAAAATTAAATTTTACATCAGCGTGAATGCAAAGTTGCCCGCGCGCCAGCAGTACGAAGCCGTAAATGCCTTGCTCGATCAAAAAATTCAAACCATACAGGAATACCTGATGATGTAATAATGGAACCGGAATTCATCCAATCGCTTGTCCTGATTTTCGAACGTGACCTGAACACCCTCGAAAAAGAAATCAATCTTTATCCGGATGAAGCGAGCATCTGGAAGATTACCGGTGACATTAAAAATTCTGCAGGCACATTAAGCCTTCATCTATGTGGAAACCTACAACATTTTATTGGCGCTGTTTTGGGCAAATCGGGATATGTTCGTAACCGGGATTATGAATTTTCCGCACGTCATGTTTCCCGTAAGGTGTTATTGGAAGAAATCAACCGCACAAAAGTTTCGGTTACATCAACCCTCGAACGGATTGACCCTGTACTCCTGAAGCAGGAATATCCCGTAAAGGTTTTTGATTTTCCGATGACAACCACGTACTTCCTGATTCACCTGGTGGCGCATCTCGGCTACCACCTGGGGCAGTTGAATTACCACAGGCGGTTGTTGGCTGTCGGATAGTATAATTTTTTGATTGATCTGCAGGGTATTATCTTTGCCCCGCACATCATGAAAAAAGTCGCGTTTTACACCCTGGGCTGCAAGCTTAATTACTCCGAAACCTCCA
The DNA here is from genome assembly GCA_964583905.1 of uncultured Roseivirgaceae bacterium. Taxonomy (GTDB): domain Bacteria; phylum Bacteroidota; class Bacteroidia; order Cytophagales; family Cyclobacteriaceae; genus UBA2336. Next base: position 3,959 of record CAZOYJ010000103.1, on the reverse strand, counting down.
CCATTTCGCGGATGTTTGAACAAAAGGGCTACCGGAAAGTCGACTTTACCGATACACCCGACATCTTCATTATCAACACCTGTTCCGTTACAGAAAATGCCGATAAGAAGTGTCACAAAATTGTGCGCGAAGCCCGGAGCATTTCTCCCGATGCGTACGTAGCCATAATCGGGTGTTATGCCCAACTTAAACCGAAAGAAATTTCAGAAATCCCCGGTGTAGATGCCGTACTGGGCGCTGCCGAAAAATTCAGGCTTGTTGAATTGCTGGATGGCTTTGTGCGCAAACCCGAAACTACGGTGATTGCTTCCTCGGTAGAAGCGGCTAACCAGTTTACTACTTCCTACTCCATCCACGATCGCACCCGTACCTTTTTAAAAGTGCAAGATGGTTGCGATTACTCCTGCTCATTCTGTACCATACCGCTTGCACGTGGCAACAGCCGGAGCGACAGCATTCAAAATATTGTCCGTACGGCAACCGAAATTGGCAAAACGGAAGTACGCGAAATAGTGCTGACAGGCGTAAACACCGGTGACTTCGGATTACAAAACGGTGAACGGGTTGAACGTTTTATCGATCTGATCGAAGCTTTGGATGTGGTTGAGGGCATCGACCGCTTTCGGATTTCCTCCATTGAACCAAATCTTCTCACGGATGAAATCATAGAATTTGTTGCGGCCTCCAAAAAATTTGTGCCGCATTTTCATGTTCCGCTGCAATCGGGGTCCAATAAAATCCTAAAGTTGATGCGCAGACGCTACCAGCGCGAGTTGTATTCCAGCCGGGTGGAGAAGATTAAATCGTTAATGCCGAATTGTTGTATCGGTGTGGATGTGATTGTTGGCTTTCCGGGAGAAACCCACGAAGATTTTCTCGAGACGTATCAGTTCCTGAACGAGTTGAACATTTCCTACCTGCATGTGTTTACATACTCTGAACGTGAAAACACGCTGGCCGCAGAAATGCCTGGCTGTGTGGCTCCAAAAGACCGCGCACAACGTTCAAAGATGCTGCACATCCTTTCCGATAAAAAGCGCAGAAAATTTTACGAAGAAAACCTGGGTTCCGAATCTACCGTGCTTTTTGAAAACGATATTGAAAACGGTATGATGCACGGGTTTACTGAAAATTACATCCGGGTAACCGCGAGGTACGATCCTGTACTGATCAATGAACTGAAACCGGTTCGCCTGGCATCTATTGCACCCAATGGGTTCGTTGAAGTTGAAGACGTGTCGACTGAAGTGCTCCTGCATTAATCCCTGATCTACCCACTTTATGGTATAGGCGTGTTTGCCGATAATGCGTATCATGCATCCGTTTTAATTATTCCTGATGCTAAGCGCAATTGTTATTGCTATTCAACTCGCCATCTTCTTTGTGCTTCCGGCTTACCTCATCCGGCTCAGCCGAAAGTTTAAGGTCGATAAAATTTTTGGCGATATCGTAATCTGTTACGGTATAGGCATGCTGATCGGGAATACCAAAAGTTTGTGGCTGCATAGCTGGAGTAATGGCAATTTAAAGGAGGCTATTGAACACATCACTTCCATCTCCACTCAAACCGCACAGCTTTCTGCTTACACATCTGTGCTGCTGGCTATCCCAATGCTGTTGATGATCAACAACGTAACCGATTGGGTGAAATATACAGGCAAAATAACGGGAGTATTTTTCCTGGGTATTGTGTCAACCATCACCGTTTGCATTACCCTGGGGTACCTTTACCAGAATATACTCCCTGATGTTGCCACTACTTCGGGCATGATGACCGGGGTGTACATTGGCGGAACGCCTAATATGGTGGCGATCAGCAAAGCCCTCCAGGCCGATGACCATTTGTTTGTTACATTAAACGCTACCGATACCATTTGTTCTGGTTTGTATTTCCTGGTATTGCTTAGCATCGGAAAATATTTGTTCGGGTTAATCCTTAAACCTTTTCAATCAAAGCAAAACCCCGCATTGAAACTGGAAGAAAAATCTGAAGAAACCCAACATTCCTTTCCACCCGCACAGGTTAACCGGGCTTACCTTGTGCCACTGGTTAAGGCAACTTTTACGGCATTAATTACAGTAGGCATTGCCGTAATCCCTGCCCTGCTATTTCCTAATCCCCAGGGGGGACTTAATCAAACGATACTCATGTTAGCCCTTACTACACTTGGTATTGGCCTCTCGTTTAATGCTACGTTAAGAAAACTTCCCGGGGTATTTGGGTATGCGCAATACTTGTTGTTAATCTTTGGGTTGGCGGCCGGCTACATGAGCGATTTTGTTTACCTGCTGGAAACCGGCAGCCGTTACCTGGGTTTTAATGCACTCATTATCATCAGCATTATTTTATTGCATTTATTGCTGGCTTATCTTATCCGTAGCGATCGCGACAGTTTTATGATCAGCAGCACGGCCACCATTATGGGGCCGCCTTTTGTTGCCCAGGTGGCGTCTTCTTTGGAAAATAAAGAATTGCTTCCGGTAGGCATTGCCTTATCACTCCTCGGGTTTGGATTGGCCAATTATGCCGGGGTGTTCGTGGCGTGGGTTGTTGCTCAATTCTGAACTGAACATTGAGGCTTTTAATCCATCGGCACGGCTCGGCCTTTTTCCCATACTAATCCGAAACGAGCGCCATATTTCTTTACCCAGTCTCTATCCGTAGCAAAATCAAATACATCAATCAATCCTTCCTGCTTCATTTCCAGCAATTCGGCATCTGTAAAACCTTTAACGGCAATGTAGCCACCGGGTGCAAAATTAAAGGAACCTTGTGACGCCATTCCGCGCGACTCTAAATACGCGATCAGCCGGGTAAGTTGTGCATTGATTCTGCTATTCAGTTCAATCGTGTCCTGAAGTGTATTCAATATATCGGCAATTTCGCCTTCATTATTAAAATCATGGTTTCGGAGTATGGCGATCGGGTTAATCCGGATTTCGCCTTCATATCGGTTCATCATTCAATCAGATTATGTCCAGGTAAATCCTTCACAAGGTATCTTATTATCCGACATCAGTTTGCGGATCTCAGAATAACATGAATTCGTGTTGAAGTTCGAGGCCAGGGCTTGTAAAAGTGCCTTCCTGTTTTCTGGTTCAACGTTCAGGTGATGGTATAGAAAATCAATGCCTTCCTTCGGAATTTTAACCCTGTATTCATAATCCGAATCTCCCCAGTATTCTTCTACCCGTTTGCCAATGTCATAGCCGTCAATCACCAGGAAGTCGTTTTCAAAATAGGCTTCAATGGTAATTTTAATATCGTCCTGTACAACCTTGTATAGAATAATCGGTTCCAGCATCACCCACGACTGATTCGTTCAACTTCGTTCACAACAAACTCAGCTTCTTCCATTGTATTATACATTGAAATGCCCATCCGTGTAACCCCACCTTTCTCCAGTAAGCCAAGCACTTCCAGGGCATGAATGGCATAAAAATGTCCGTCCCAGGCAAAAATGTTTTTGGTTGCTAACTGCTTGCAAACCTGTAACGGTGTTTTGCCCTCCAGGGTAAAGGAAACGGTGGGGGTTCTTGATGCAGAAGAAAAATCCTGGCCAATTACTTTGACCCCATTAATTTTACTTAAGCCTTTATACAATCGACTGGCCAGTGCATATTCATGTGCACTGATTTTTGAATACGCATCGGTCAGTTTACCGTGCAAGGAATTTCCTTCACCTAAACCAGCAATAAACTCAACGGCAGCCGTAACCCCGGCAATAGCGGCATGATTTAAGGTTCCGGTTTCAATGGATTCCGGTGCAGCTTGTCCGGCCGTGCGCAACCGGTCTGTAGGCAACCGGTCGAGTAACCCCGGTTTGCTGTATAAAATTCCCACATGTGGTCCATAAAACTTGTAAGCCGAGCACAGGAGGAAATCACACCCGACATCCTGAACATCAATGGCAAAGTGCGGGGCATAATGCACGGCATCCAGCAACAGCCAGGCATTG
>CAZOYJ010000102.1:0-12244 GCA_964583905.1 uncultured Roseivirgaceae bacterium | reverse complement strand
TGACAAGGTTACAAAATTGATACACGCCACGAAAAGAATGAGCAGGGCTACCGCACTTAAGATGTAGGAATAACGCGGATTACTTACTGGCGCAATGCCGGCCGGAAAACTGGTATCGAGGTGGATGCTGGTTAGCGCCTGTAAGCCGACTGTATAGTTGCTCTCTTTGTATGCCTCCTCCCCCACGGCTGTTTTAAAAATCGGTGGAAATTTTTCAACAAGGTCGTTCACGTTTACACCCCGCTTCAGCAACACATAGGTTTCCGGATTTACATTGAACCACGAAGAAGTGAGCACCCGCTCACTGAACATCTTCGGTAAATTATGATCAGCAATAAGTAAGCTAAACCAGATGCTGGAATTAATGGGAGGATTTTCAACCACAGCCTTCACTAAAAACTCCTCTGGTTTATCACTAATCTGGATGGTAATGACCTTGTTGATCGGGTCATCCTTTCCAAAGTATTTTTCAGCGATCCGTTCAGTAATCACCACATGATTGGCGCTACTCAATACGTTCGACTTCTCCCCTTTTAAAATCCTGAAATCAAATACATCAAAGAAATGCTCACCCACTATCGTTGCTTGCTCTGAAAATTGATTTTCTCCTGATTTCACCTGGGTACCAAAAGGATTTATTCTTACCTGGTATTCGACTTCGGGAAGATTATCCTTTAAAATGGGGCCGAGCGGAAAAGGTGTTACAGTATTGAAAAATTCCTGGTTCTCACCATAGTTTTCCTTTACATACGCCCGGTAAATCCGATCGGCTTTCGTATGAAAGGCATCAAAGGTCCATTCGTCTTTTACAAAGAGTACAATCAAAATACAACAGGCAATGCCCAGGCTAAGGCCTGCGATATTTATAAAGGAGTGTGCTTTATTCCTCCACAAGGAGCGAAAAGCGATTTTTAGGTAGTTCTTAATCATGGGTCCGGATTTACTGATCTCTGGTTGCGGTTCAACTTCCGTAATTTGGATGAACCCGTCAAACTTGTACACCGAAAAGATGTAGCAAACAGTAGAAAAGTTGTAGTGAATTGCAGATGAAGCACTAACCGGGCAACCGCAATAGCAGAAAAACAAAAGTCGCATTAAACAAGGAAACCCCATGTTCAATGCGACTTAAAGGTCGTTTCCTGAACCAACCGGTTCAGATCCCGCGCATCACAAACGATGCTGCTACAAATACAGCCAATACGAAAAGCTGAAGAACCAGGCGAATTGTTCTTTTCCGTGGAAGGATTAAGGTGCTCATAGCGATTTGGTTTAAGGGTTAACTCCCATCGCTACAGAATCGAAAGGCTAACGATAGCGTAGATAAGGGAGACTGATTAATTTTAAGTACGCCTCTATATGCTCCGGCCTTTACCCGGGTAACCAAAAACTTACCTCTATTTTCAAAACCCTGTAAATCAACCCTTATAATGAGATATTCATTACCCTTTACTGAATAATTTCCAGTATATTAATTAAGGGGCTTACTATGATTCTTTTCAGTTTTTTAGCATTATTTGCCAATAGATTAGGATTGATTGATAAACCCCGCATACCTAAGCCCGGATGGCAAGAGTTGGCTGTATTCTTTTGTTTCTGATTGCTGTGAAACTCAGCGCACAACAGGATCCCCTCTATAATTTATACTTTTTCAACCAGGGCATGATCAACCCCGCCTATACGGGCCTGTACAAAGATGCTACTATCAACCTGATCTCGCGCAAGCAATGGGTAGGTATTGATGGCGCTCCGCTCACCAACTTTTTATCCTTTACTACTTCGGTTGGGAGTCGGTTCGGAATCGGCACCATGCTTATTTCCGATCAACTGGGCATCAACAACAATACAGAAGGACACCTGGCATTTTCCTTTAATGTTATCGAAAAAGATGGTGTTGTTCTTGGCCTGGGGGTTCAAGGCGGTTTAATCAACTACCGCTACGATTATTCCCGGTTAAACCTGGAGTTCCTGGATGATGAAGACCTTGAAATGGACCTGACCAATTTCAGTAAACCCAATTTTGGGGCGGGAATCTTTCTAAAGACCGATCATTTCTTTTTAGGTGTATCATCTCCTCGAATATTAAATGTAGATGTAAACGATGGCCTGGTGAGCAGCACCCGGTACCAACGACACTTTTATTTTAGCGGAGGGATGTTAATCAACAATTCCTTTAACAGCACCGTACGGCTTAAACCGTCCTTCCTGGTAAGGATGGTTCCGGAAGGAAACATGGCCGTAGATGTAAATCTGCACGCTTTATTTATGGAAACGTTATGGGTAGGCGCCACCGTGCGCAACCTTTCGGCTGTCGGAATCAATACACAATTCCAGGTCAGTCAGCGTACCCGTATCGGCTATGGTTTTGAATTGCCGACAACCGAACTCCTTAACCGGAATTTCGGTACGCATGAAATTTCGCTGTTGATTGAATTCAGCCCATTGGGGGGACAACATAAAATCTTCAGGTATTTTTAGTATGGCCCGGACATTGCAGATTGGTTCGTTAATACTGATGAGCTTTTGCTGTTCATCGCCAGCAAAAGCCCAGGTACTATTCACCGACTCGGCCGCATTGGTTGCTTTGTACAATTCTACAAACGGAAACAACTGGACCCGAAAAAATAATTGGCTTACGGGGCCTGTCAGCACCTGGTATGGAATCACCGTGGTCGGAAATCGTGTGACGCAAATAAACATGAACCCCTCAAGTCCACCGTTTAGTGGCAATAATCTGGTAGGTCCTATTCCAACACAAATAGGAAATTTAACCGCATTGACATCCCTCGATCTGGCCTACAATAAGATAAGTGGGTCGTTGCCGGGTCAATTGGGCATCCTTCCCAATCTTACCTTTTTGAATATCAGTAACAATCAACTCACCGGGAGCATACCTACATCATTAGGCAGTTTATCTAACCTTACTGTATTGCTTCTGAATAACAATCAGCTCTCCGGAACCATACCGTCACAAATAGGCAGCTTGACCAAGCTCACACTAATTAATTTTACTTTCAATGCACTATCGGGCAACATCCCGTCTCAATTGGGAAGTCTTGCTAATCTTACGCAGCTGTTGCTTCAAAACAATCAATTGACCGGCACCATTCCGCCTGAACTGGGCTCGTTGTCGAAATTAGTGTCGCTATCCCTCAGCGAAAATAAACTTACCGGAACCATACCAACTCAATTGGGCAACCTGGGCAGCCTGGTAGAACTAAACCTTACTTTCAATCAGCTTTCCGGCAACATTCCATCGCAGCTCGGCAACCTGGCAAACCTTCAATTTCTGCGGTTAAACCGTAACCAGCTCAGCGGCACCCTGCCTTCAACCCTGGGCAACTTATCCAAGTTGCAGGAACTGCTCGTCCAAACAAATCAATTGACTGGTGCAGTGCCGGCATCGTTAGCCGGAATTACCACACTGCGGAATCTTCAGCTTCATGAAAACAGCTTTGTTGATTTACCGACCTTTTCCAGCGCCACCCTCTTAACGTTGGTTGTTCGCCACAACAACTTAACGTTTGAGGACCTTGAGCCAAATATGGGCATCGGCAACTTCAATTATGTTCCGCAAAAAATAATCCCCGGGGGTGAAGTAAAGAACCTGATTGTTGGAAGCCTGTTCTCAAAGGGGTTTATAGTGGGTGGCTCAGCCAATGTGTATCAATGGAGAAAGAATAATGTAAACCTGACGGGGGCCAATGCCGGAACGGTAACCATCACTTCGGTAAATTTTTCCGATGCCGGAACGTACGAACTTTTTATTACCAGTCCGCTGGTGCCCGGGTTAACCCTGCAAACAGAACCTACGGTGTTAACGGTTGTCGACTTTAAAATAGACGGGCAGCGTCAACCCAGTGGAAGCAACATTACATTCGATGTAACCGAAGTTGGTGATCAGCGCTTTAAGGAGTTAGAAATCATCAATTCCGGTAATGTGCCCTTTATTATTTCTGCCCTTACGGTGACCGGTGATTTTAATGTGACGGATACACCTCCCTCACAAATCAATGCCAATAGCAGCCAGACGCTTTCTGTAATGTTTAGTCCAACCGCCATCGGGTTACGCACCGGGGTGTTAACCATTATTGACGGTAATAATGATCCGGTTTATACCATCAACTTTACTGGCGAAGGCGATGCCGAATTGGAAATTTTCAACGTGGTTACCACCCGGGGAAACGACAAGCACGATTTCTTTAAAATCCGGAACATTCATCTTTACCCGCAAAACCGGGTAAGCATTTTCGACCGGTGGGGTAACCCGGTGTATGAACATGATGGCTACGATAACAACCTCAGGAAATTTACCGGTATAAGCGATAAAGGAATTGAACTACCGGAAGGAACGTATTACTATGTAATTGACATCAAGGTGGTTAAGCCCTACACGGGATTTATTTTTTTACGGAGGAATTGATTCACCACTATTTTCATCCAAAAAAGTGTCCTGCACTTAAGTTGTACAGGACACTCCATGCGGTTAGAAGAAACCTGAATTCTCGTTATACTCCATTCAGATAGCTTATCGCTTGCGTTCTTCGCGCCAGAGACACCTCAGCATTAGCTGACATTTCAACCAACGATTGGTAATACATCTTTGCTTTGTTCTGGTCTCCTGAAAGTTCAGCTGCGCGAGCCGCGCCATACATACAGTTGAATCTGCGTGCACTTCGCTTCAGGGCCAGCTCATATTGAATAAGTGCCTCATCAGGTTTTTTAAGTTCAAGAAGCATATCGCCTAAAAGTTCACTGGCCGTTAATAATTCGCCTGGAGTAATAGGGTGCTTGTTTGTGGCACTTTCCTGAGTTGCAGCAAGTGTCATTAATTCGAGTGCTTCCTTCTGCTTTCCCTGTGCAAAACGTAACCAGGCGGTTACCGCATTTTTCTGAATCTCAAGTTGTGCAGTCCAATAAGGATTGCTTACTTTTTGTTTAAGCTCCTCAAGCCGTTTCGCGGCACCTTGGGCTTTAGCAACTTCTCCGCTTCTGGCAGCACCTAATCCGATGGCAAAATATTTAATTGCTTCATACTCCGGAAAATTATCCCAGTTTACATGATCGGGTTGCCGGGCCTCAAGTGCTGAAGCCTTTTTCCAGTCCTGTCGCTCAAGTACATACCGGGCTTCAACCGCTGCCAGTGAATAAACGGTAGCAGCAATATTCTGGTAGGGGCCCTTCATGTTTTTTGTCTCCTCGATTATCTTACTTGCTTTAAGGTCCTCAGCGCGTTGTAAATGTGCATATACAATATAATCAACTGCATGGAAATAGTGTCCCGAAACCAATGGGCCAACCGGATGTTCTAAAGCAGTTTTAGCTGAACGCATATTCCAGTCAATCGATTCTTCCCACATCCCCAGCCGGGTAAAGATGTGTGAGGGCATATGGAGGGCATGTGGAACATCCGGAGCAATGTCACTGTACTTTTCTGCCGCGGCTATGGCTTTATCGGCAAGTTCCGGATAATCATAGGCGTGAATGGAGTAGTGAAAGCCACCTGGATGATCGGGAATAACCTGAAGAATTTCCCCGGCCATTTGCCCTGCCTTCAATTGGTTCTTATAGCTCTTATCGGTTGCATCTGCAGTAGCAATAAGGCTTAAGGCATACCAGGCTTTTACTTCCAGATCTTCAGGCAATAATTGAAACGCTTTTTCCCAACCTTCTGCAAGACTTTTTAATCTCTCCCGCTCAGTTTTATCAAGACCATCCTGATAATAGGCAGCGAGCGCTTCCCCAAATGCTTTTTCTCTTGGTTTCTTTGCCAACATGAGGGCCTGTTGCGTGAGGTCCAAACCTAACTTCATTCGCTCTGCTCCAGGTTCATCGGGCCATAGTGGATGGATAAAGGTTAGCGCCTTACCCCAATGTCCCCAGAAACAAGAAGGGGTAGTTTCGATAACACTGTCGAAAATTTTTTCCGCATCTTCATACGTCATGTGATGTGTTAATGCCAGTCCGTATGAAATCAGGGAATCAGTTTCCTCACCACACCCATCCGAAAATTGAACAGTGCCACACAAGGTGATCCCTACCTGGACTACTTCTCTTTTAGTTTCAGTTTTTTGGGTGCATGAGAAAGTCAGCAAACTAATGGTTAACAACCATACCGTGTACAGCCTGTATGTGCCGGACATGTCCGAAACATGAACTTTACTTTTTAGGGTACTCATATATTTTACGTTTAAGTTGGGTCAGACCCTGGCCGGTTAAAGGTACCGGGCAAGTCAGAGAACAGAGAATATAGCAAAGTTGAGGAATAATTTTGATTGGTGTGCAAGCCCGGAAGCCCAATTTAACCTGAAAATCATACCGCTTAAAGGGAATTAGCCTATTACCAAGGCTTTCTAGTATTGCTTCCCTGTTAAGGAAACCGTTTGTAAATCTTTTTTCGTGGAAGGAACCTCACAAGCCAGATTGTATTTCCCCTGATGATACCGCCAATCCGGTAGGATAGACGTTCAGTTTTTACAAGAATTCTTACGTGACGTGTATACCCTCGCAGGAATTTTAAACCTGTTACCACAACTGGGCTTTTGGCCAATTCAATCTGTGAATTTAGCATCAAGAGCAGCCTTCAGGGTTTGGCTTTGAAATCTTGTCAATGTCCCTGTCGAAACTACCCCTCACTATGATCTTCATTTACTTAGCTTCTTTTGGATTTTGGAAAGGGGCACCACCCCTCCTTCCTTCATCCCTTCGTCAATGAGTTGTGCTAAGTAGAAATCTTCCAGGTCAGCCCTTTTTACTATGCTGATTTCACTGTTGTATTTTTCAATCAGCTTTGCTGCTAAACCGGCCTCTCTCTTATTCTTAAATCGAGCGATTAAAACAGTACTCATGACATTTTTTTATCGTTACTCTTTACGCTAACAAAATTACTTTAATCAGTGGCTCAGTCCAAACCTAAAACTCCTCCAACATCTTGATCCGCTTTTCAATGGGCGGGTGGGTTGCAAACAATCCACCAAGTCCGCCTAAAAATCCTGCAGATCCCGGCTTATTTTCAATAAACATCTCCTTTACATCATCGCTTTTTACCGTACTTATTTCATGATTTCCAGAAATCTTCCGCAGCGCAGAAGCCAGTGCCCGGGGGTTTCGGGTCATTTCGGCTGCACCGGCATCCGCCATGTATTCGCGCTTACGCGACAAACCGAATTTAAAAAGCAAGGCCAAGAAATAAGCTACTGCAGCAATAATCAAGGCAATTATAATTCCTTTGTTATCTTTCTTGTCCCTTCTGCCCGATCCGTACAACATATTTCTGAACAAGATCTGCACGACAAACGAAAATATCCCTACAAAAATTATCGTGATCACCAACAGCCGAACATCGCGGTTACGGATGTGCATCAATTCGTGCGCTATAACACCTTCCAGTTCTTCATCATTAAGCTTATCAATAATGCCGCGTGTTAAGGTTACGGTATAACTCTTTTCTGAAAGCCCGCTGGCAAAAGCATTTAACGCAGGGTCTTCAATGATGTGCACCTTGGGCATGGTCATCCCTTCGGTCATGCACAGGTTTTCCACCAGGTTGTACACGCGCATGTTTGTTTTTCGCTCCAGCGAATGCGCACCGGTAGCGGAGTCGATGATTTTGTTATGAAAAGTAAAGGCAATCAAAAACCAGGCGAGCACAATGCCGGAGACCCAGGGGGCCACCGTTAAAAAATAATTGTTTACCAGTTCTATGTTAGTGCTCTGCTGCTCATTCGAGGAAGTGAAATACAGAAAGGCATACACCGCCCCCAGCACCAATGCCGGAAAAGCAACAAGGTAAAACACAGACATCCGGTTGTTCCGGCTGATCTGTCTCTGGATGCCTACATAACCGGCCATGGATTACTGGAAGCTGATGTCCGGGGCTTTTTCAGCAGCAGCACGATCTTCGCCCAAGTCAAACATCGGAGCGCTTTTAAAGCCGAAGATTCCGGCAAAAATTACATTCGGAAAAACCTGTATGGCAGTGTTCAATTCTTTCGTGGCAGAGTTGAAGAACCTGCGTACGGCCGCCAGTTTGTTCTCAACATCAGAAATCTCGGTTTGCAGGTGCATGAAATTGGTGTTGGCCTTTAGATCAGGGTAAGCTTCGACCTGTATCCTTAATCCTGCAAGTGCAGATGATAATTGTTTCTCAGCTACTATTTTATCATCAATACCGGTGGCGCTCATGGCTCGACTGCGCGCTTCAGTAACCTTCACCAGCACACCCTCTTCGTGCTTCATATAGCCCTTAACAGTGTTCACCAATTGCGGGATGAGATCATGGCGTTGCTTGAGTTGAACATCAATATCCGCAAAGGCGTTTTCTCTGCGAATGCGAAGTTTCACCAGTGTGTTGTAGATGCTGATCACATACATCACAATAACGGCTACTACTATGAGGGTAATAATTCCTGCGGTCATGGTATTGCTTGTTTATTTCTTAAAAATAGAACTCCCGGTTGGGTTTGTAAAATTTAACAGGAGATTTATTTATTCCTTTGCACCTGGTTTAATATTTCTTCCTGTTTACAAACGCCACCAGCGACAACATAACCGGCACTTCCACCAGTACGCCAACTACGGTTACCAATGCGGCTGGTGATTGTAATCCAAACAGCGAAATGGCTACAGCTACGGCCAGCTCAAAAAAGTTGCTGGCGCCAATCATGGCAGCAGGGGCACAAACCGCATGGGTAAGCTTGAGTTTCTTTCCGCCATACCACGCCAGAAAAAAGATGAAATAGGTCTGGATTATCAGCGGCACGGCAGCCAGCAGGATAATCAACGGGTTGTTGAGAATGTTTTGCCCCTGGAACGCAAACAACAATATCAGGGTAACCAACAAGGCAATGATGCTTACCGGTTTAAGTTTCGGCAGGAATTCACTTTTGAACCAGGTCTCGCCTTTCGACTTCAGCAAAAGACGTTGCGTGATGACCCCTGCTACCAACGGTATCACCACAAAAATCAACACACTGGCTACAAGCGTATCGTATGGAATAATCACATCCGTAATACCTAACAACAACCCAACAATCGGAATAAAGGCCACCAGGATAATCAGGTCGTTTACCGAAACCTGCACCAAGGTGTAATTGGGATCGCCATCCGATAAGTATGACCAAACAAACACCATAGCCGTGCACGGTGCTGCACCGAGGATGATGGCGCCTGCAATGTATTCTCCCGCTAAGGCTGGATCGATCCAGGCCGAGTAAAGTTTTGTAAAAAATATCCACGCAAAGAATGCCATGGTAAAGGGCTTGATCAACCAGTTGATAATGACGGTCCAAACCACACCGCGAGGTTTTTCGCCTACTTTTTTAATGCTCCTAAAATCAATCTGCAGCATCATCGGGTAAATCATCAGCCAGATGAGCACGGCAACCGGAATATTAACCTTGGCTATCTCCAGGCTGCTGATCACTTCAATGCTGTCACCGGCCAGACTTCCGATGCCTATACCAATAGCCATACAGGATGCAACCCATATAGTAAGATACCGGTCAAAAAAACTGAGCACTTTATTTTTCATGCTAGGCGTTTAAATAATCGTAATATTACGATTATTCACGTATTGCCCTATCTGTACGGATCAGGAAAAGTCAAAGGAAATAATGATTAATATCAGCCGGGGTAATTTCCCTGCGGAATTGCTAAAAAGACGGCCATTTTAGGTACTAATTGAATTATTGAAAGATTAACGACTACTCATCCCGCAGTACATTAACCGGGTTCATGCGTGCCGTGTTGTAGGTCTTCATGGCCACGGTTAGAGCTGAGGCAACGAGGATGATCACAGCTGAAATTACCAACGTTACTGTGGTGGCCTGCTGGTAAAACTTCCAGATGCTGCTCATCAGCATGTCCGACATCCAGAACCCACCGGCACTACCCAACACACAAGCGACCAATAAAATTATCGCAAACTCGGTATTGATAACCCGCGAGATGTTTCCGATGGAAGCGCCTAGTACTTTACGCACACCGATCTCCTTCATCTTCTTGATAATGTTCAGCGATACGAGCGTGAACAGCCCGGTAACGGATAACATCACCGCCACGATGCCCAGAAAAATAAACATCTTCACAATGTTGGTGTTCACGGTTATGGCTTCGACATTCTGTTGATCCATGTATACACTGGAGAATCTCCGGTTGGGGAAAATTTCTTTCCACTGCGATTCCATGTATTCGTTTACTGCTACAATTTTGTTGGCCTGTGCACTCACCAACAGGTTCCGGTACTTTTCGGGCCCGGTATTTCGCAGCATCAGGGGCTCCATCTCCCGCCAAAGTCCGTTGGTGTACACGTCCTTTACCACACCAATCACATAAAACTTTGCCGTGTCCATCCAGATAATCTCCTTACCCAAGGGTTTATCCCATCCAAACTTAGCGGCCAGTTTTTCGGTAATGATTACCGACTCTTTGCGGTCGGTTTCCGAATCTTTCATAAAGTTCCGGCCAGCTACCAGCGTCAGCCCGGCAGTTTCCACATAATTTTCGCCTACGTTCATGATGTCCACTTCAATTTCCGTACCCTCGTGTTTGATGGGGTCATTGTACCGGCCCGAGTAGATGTGGTGCTCCGAGCCCGCGATGGAAATCACATCCGGATGTTGGGCCATTACATCGCGTAATGCATTGAATTCAGCTTCATTGCTGATCCAGGTGAACAGCACTTCCTTTTGGTTGAATCCCATATCAAAGTCGCGCTGAAATTTGGCATTTTCTGTAAACGCTATACTACACACAATCCCGATCAGCGAGATGGCAAACTGCAGCGCCAGCAAAAACCGGGTAAAGTAGTTAGTACCTCCAAACTTAAGTTTTCCTTTCAGGATGGCGGTGGGTTGAAACTTGCTGATGTAAAAGGCCGGGTAACTGCCGGCTACCAACCCGGTAAAGAGCAACACCACAACCATCACGATTAAAAAGTCGGGTTTACCAAGGTAATTGGTTGTTAGTTTCATATATGGCCAGAGCGCGTTGAAAGCCGGGATGAGCAGGAACTCGGCCATTACCATCCCGATCAGCAGGGAAACCAAACACACCAGCATGGTTTCACCGATAAACTGAAGGATGAGTTGCTGACGGGCACTGCCCATCACCTTGCGGATACCAATCTCCTTTAGCCTTCGTGAAGAAATGGCGATGGAAGTATTGGTGAGGTTAAAGCAGGCGATCAGCAACACGAACACCGCCATCACCGCACAGCCATACACAGCCGCCATAGGTGATGCATCGCGAGTCCAGGTACCTGGACGCTCTGAATATGTGTCGCGTACGGCCATGCCCACGAACGAATCCAGTGTATACTTTTTGATGATAAAATCTTCGCGCACCTTGTTGTTGGGCTCAATAAACGGAATCAATTGCAACTCCACCTGCGCGATCCGGTTCGGGTCGCTTACCCGCACAAAGAGCGTATTCCTGTAAGTCCAGTTAGTGCCTTGTTGAAGATCGGGGGCTATTTGCCAATAGTTTTCGTACAAGGTAAAGGCCTGGTCGTTGAAACTGGAATTAGTGGGTTGAACGGCAAACACGGCTCCAACTTCAAACTCACGCAAGGTGCCATCGCGCAAAACATGACTGATGCCGCGACCCAACACATCTGTTGTGTTAAACAACCGTAACGCCAGTTCCTCACTGATGACGATGTTGGTTTTCTTGCCCAGCGCGGCTGCATTGCCCCGGATAAACTCGAAAGTGAACAGGTTGAAGAAGTCGGCATCGACATACCCTAAACTGGAATCAAAAATTTCGTCTTCGAATTTGTATTCGGCATAGCTGCCGGTATACCGCGACAGTGCTTCAACATCGGATACATTTTCGCGCACCACATCGCCCATCGGTACCGGAACAAGCCCGAACTCGGTGAGGTTACCTTGAAATTCACGCACCATGTTCACCCGGTAAATTTCCCCGGCTTGGGTATGGTGGCTGTCGAAGCTGGCGTTAAAATCGTAATTGTAATAAGCGGTAATGCAGCAGGCAATGGCAATGGCCATGCCCAGGATGTTGATGAAGATGTATAGTTTGCTCTTCATCATGCTGCGCAGGGTAATCAGCAGATAATTTTTAATCATATTGGAAGGGTTAGTCGGGTATTAGACCTTCAATTCAATCTTCAGGTTGCATGTTAGCCAAATAAAATGCCAAAGCCCGAATGACGATTATTCGAATTCACTGGCCGTTCAGGTATGCTTCAGTGTTCACGGGCGTACAGACGGGTGTACGATTGGTG
>CAZOYJ010000101.1:0-12291 GCA_964583905.1 uncultured Roseivirgaceae bacterium | reverse complement strand
TTTGTGCTGGTGATGGGCGGATACATTTTGGTTAAGGAGCTTTTCTTATAATCGCTTAGGGAGCCAGGTTATTCATGCCAAAATTATTAATGCAAATTCAGAGTCTTATCTTTGTGACTTGGTTTGAATCTTAAAAAATAATGCCACTATGCTTGAACTGATTCGTCAACCCTGGCCCTGGTATGTCGCGGGCGTGCTCATCGGGCTAATCGTACCCGCCCTATTGTTGCTGGGCAATAAACATTTTGGAATTTCATCATCCCTTCGCCACATTTGTGCGGCTTGTTTGCCGGCTAATATTCCCTTTTTTAAATACAACTGGCGAAGAGAAGCCTGGAATTTGTTTTTTGTTGCCGGGGTGTTTCTGGGTGGAATGGTTGCTGCGCAATGGCTCAGCAATCCCGATCCAATCCAAGTTGCACCGGCCACTGTGGCGGCACTCGAATCCTACAACATTGAAGTAGACAGTAACCTGATGCCCGCCTCCATTTTCAGTCTGGAGAATGTGTTTAGTTTAAAGGGACTGGTATTCTTTGTTATCGGAGGGTTCATGGTAGGCTTTGGAACACGCTACGCTGGAGGTTGCACTTCGGGTCACTCGATTATGGGACTTTCCAATTTTCAGTGGCCATCGCTAATTGCCACCTGCTGTTTTATGCTGGGTGGTTTTGCTACCGTGCACCTGGTGTTTCCATGGCTTATGAAATTACTTTAACCTTCATCTGAATGTATCATGCAAGCAACTAAAGAAGAATTTGTAATACATCCGTTACTGGCCGAGCATCCCATTGAATGCGAAGCGCCCAACGATCAACTTACCCGCGAAACCCCCATTGCTTCTAATATCAAATACCTTGTGGTGGGCGTGTTGTTCGGAATTGTTTTTGTAAAAGCAGAAATCATTTCCTGGTACCGGATCCAGGAGATGTTTCGCCTGCATTCATTCCACATGTATGGGGTGATTGGAACGGCAGTGGTGGTAGGTATGATTTCGGTATGGTTGATCAAAAAATTTAAAATCAGAACCCTGCAAGGCGAGGAAGTGGTATTCCACAACAAAGAATTTCACTGGGGCAATGTAATCGGGGGTACGATGTTTGGATTGGGCTGGGCGATTACAGGTGCTTGTCCTGGTCCGTTGTTCGCCCAGATCGGAAGTGGATTTATGGCGGTAAGTGTAACCCTGCTCAGCGCGATTGCCGGCACCTGGATATATGGACTGGTGCGTGAAAGGCTTCCGCATTAAAAATTACAGTGCCTAATTGCGGGACATCCGGTGAGCATGGAGTTGAGCAGAAAAATCCTGTATCCGGAGAGAATTGCATTTGGGTGAAGGGCATGTTAGTTGAAGTATGTAACCTCGGTCACAGTACACTGGGGCATACGGGTGCATCTTTAAGGTTAAACAACACGTAATCAGGTCCTGTATATGAAAAGAAATGCATTGATTTTATTGTCTTTAGCTGCGGTAATTGGTTTTTCCAGTTGCCAGGGGCAGTCGGGTGTGCAGCAGCTTAGCGTTGAAGGTTTTCAACAGAAAATGAGTAAAGCCAGTGAGAAGATTATTCTCGATGTGCGCACCCCGGATGAATATACCAGCGGGTACCTGGCAGATGCGACCCTGATGAATTATTACGACCGTGATTTTAAAACCCGCATACAATCGCTCGATAAAACAAAACCTATGTTTGTGTATTGCGCCACAGGCATTCGCAGCAATTCGGCTGCTAAAGTATTAATAAACTCAGGCTTTACGGAAGTCTACCATCTTCAGGGTGGCATCAATGCCTGGGCGGGTTCCGGCAAACCTGTAGTGAAGTAAGATCAGGAGAAAATCCCCCAAAAATCTCAAGCTAATGGATCATTCAACGCGATGTACTTGTCACGCCTTCACAGGTAGAAGTAATGGGCTTTGGGTATAAGTTCAGGTAACCACTAATGTTTCAATCTTGATCGTACAGGTTTTTATCATCGGGTTAATTTTTAGTTTTCTCGGTTCTATACCACCGGGTACGCTTAACTTGTTGGTGCTTCAACTGGGGCTGGAGCGAAAAGTTAAAACCGCCCTTCGGTTTGCATTGGCCGTTTCAATTGTGGAGTATCCCTACACCTGGATTGCCGTAGAATTTGAGCAACGCATCACCTCATCGCCAGCCGTGTTGGAGAATTTTCAATTGTGGGGCGCCATCATCATGACCACCATCGGGGTATTCAGTTTGTGGTCGGTGCGTAAGCCAACGGCCATTACCGTTAAACTTCAGGACAGTGGTTTTCGAAGGGGGATAATTCTCAGCATACTTAATCCGCAGGCCATACCGTTTTGGATTGCGCTTACGGCATATTTAAAGTACCAAGGCTGGATTGATTTAAGCACCGGCTGGAGGGTACACAGTTATATCCTGGGAACCTCCGTGGGGGCCATGTTGTTGCTTACCCTGCTGGCCGTTTTGGCTAAGCGTGTTGCTTCGTCCTTTACCGACAACCGTTTGTTGCGGATGATTCCTGGATTGGTTTTACTCGGACTTGGATTGATTGCTTTTATCCGGTATTTCTTTTTATGACAGGGTGGTGTGACAAAAATCACGGAGTTTGGTTTGGGATGTCTTTAATTTTGAGACTGAAATTTTACGGAATGAAACATAAAAAAACCTTTAGTGAACTCATTCACGGTGATAAGCCCGTATTGGTTGATTTTTTTGCTACCTGGTGCGGTCCCTGTAAAATGATGCAGCCCATCCTGCAAGAGTTATCCAGACGAATTGACGGAAAGGCTTCCATCATTAAAATCGATGTAGATAAGAATCCGGTACTGGCCAACACGTATCGCATTCAGGGCGTGCCCACGATCATCCTGTTCAGGAAGGGTCAACCGTTGTGGCGCCAGTCGGGTGTAGTGAATGTGAACCAACTGGAACAGGTAATAAATCAATATGCAGCCGAAACGGTTGTCCAATAATCGATGGTACAACATGACGTTTAAATATTACGGGCATCTCTAAAAACTCTCCTAATTGTTCCCCTCCGGAGGGGATTAAGAGGAGGAAGATAAAAAATTTGAGTTTTTAAAGATTGCTTTAATTTTGTACGTTCTTCTTTAAATCCAACTGTATTGCGTAACCCATTAATAACTACGAAGAGCTATGTATTTTCAACACGTTTATGACAAGAGCCTTGCACAGGCCAGTTATTTTATCGGATGCCAGAAAGCCGGAGTTGCCATTGTGATTGACCCCAAACGGGATGTTGACACGTACCTGGAAATTGCCGGGCAGAACAAAATGAAAATCACACACATTGCCGAGACCCACATCCATGCTGATTTCCTGACGGGATCGCGGGAGTTGGCGGCCTTAACCGGGGCGAAAATGTACCTGTCGGATGAAGGGGGTGAAGGCTGGGAATATGAATTTCCGCACGAGGGGTTGAAAGATGGCGATTCATTTATGGTAGGCAACCTGAAGTTTGATGTGTTGCACACGCCCGGTCACACCCCGGAGAGCATCAGCTTTTTGTTAACCGATTTGCCCGCCAGCCCTGAACCGGTAATGTTGTTTACGGGCGACTTTGTATTTGTTGGGGATGTAGGCCGGCCCGATTTGTTGGAGAAAGCTGCCGGCATCAAAGGCACGCAGGAAGTAGGCGCAAAGCAGATGTATAAGTCCATTGAAAAATTTAATGCATTAGCCGATTACATCCAGGTATGGCCGGGACATGGTGCCGGCTCTGCCTGCGGCAAGGCGTTGGGTGCAGTACCCAGTTCAACCGTAGGGTATGAGAAAGTCCGGAACTGGGCGTTTCAATATCCGAATAACGAAGAAGGCTTTGTGAAGTTCTTGCTGGAAGATCAACCTGAACCTCCGAAGTACTTCGCCATGATGAAGAAACTTAACAAGGTTGATCGCCCGTTGTTGACGAACGTTCCGGAGTTGAAAAAACTTTCCGCACAGGAATTTAAGGAAGCAAAAAATAAGGGAATTAAAATTATCGATACCCGGCTGAAACTTGATTTTGCCAAAGGGTTTATTCCGGGTACGATCAACATCCAGGGCACCAATTCCTTTGCCACCTGGTGCGGCTGGTTCTTGTCGTATGATGAACCGTTTATCCTGATTGCTGAGAAGTCGAAGCATGACGACCTCATCCGCAAGTTAATGCGCATCGGGTTGGATAACGTTTACGGGTATGTGGAAAATGTTTCGATATGGACGGAATTGGGTAATTCACTCGAAACCGGTACGATCGTTTCAACCGATGAAATGAAATCCATCATGAGCAGCAATCACACCCAATATGTTGATATGCGTGGTGTTGCCGAGTTTAAAGCTGGCCATATTCCGGGCTCCGACAATGTTTTCATCGGAACGCTGGAGAGTAACCTGGACAAAATTGCCAAAGACAAGCAGGTTGTGGTGTTTTGCCAATCGGGCGATCGCTCTACCATTGGCTTCTCACTCCTGGTGAAACACGGCTATAAAAATGTGAAGAGCTATGTAGGCGGCTATGCCGAATGGGTGAATACCGGCAATCCGGTTGTTACGGAATAACTCTTGATGCGTACGTATAAAAACGTCCCGGCATTTTTTGCCGGGACTTTTTACCATAAATATTTCAGTCAGCACGTTGTGCCTGCATTGAGTTTATTGTTCGAATAACTTTATGGTGTAATCCAGTAATTCAGCATTGCCCGGTTTCCCGTGCCCCGGAATGACCAGACGTGCTTCAGGATATTTTTGTTGGAGCCTTCTTACCGTAGCTGACCAGGCACTAACGTTAGCATCTTCCAGGTATCCTTTTGTTGCGCCAAGTGCTTTTATCAGGCAACCGCCAAACAAGGCGTTATCTTCCGGGAACGATCCAATAATGTTGTCGCTCGTATGGCCTTCTCCAAAATACTCAGCATATACTGTTTTGCTGCCAATCGGTAAGGCAAGGCGCTTGTCAAATCCAATTAGCGGTTTTGAGAAGTTTCTTTTTTCCTGGATAAGCTTTGCCAGGGTTTTATGGGATGCATACCCCGGAATATTGTATTGGTTAAATTTTTCCAAACCCGCAACGCAATCTTCGTGAAAATGTGTTGGAATAATAGCTTTCACCGGGCTTTGCAGCGTTTCAGTAATGAATTTTATCAGCTCTTCCGAACTCACTTCGTCTGCGGGAGTATCAAAAACAACAGCCTCCGATTCATTCACAACCAGCATTCCGTTACAATCTACTTTTCCAAAGTCGTGGGTTTGTAAGTAGGAGGTGTGCCGGTAAACGTGCCTGGATAGTTGTTGAACAATCAACCGATCTGATTGATAAACGGTTGAATCAATGTACAGAAAACCATCCGAATGAGTAAATGCTTCGTCCTGCTGAGTGGATGTGGGTTTGCAGGAAATCCAGAAAATATTGATACCTAAAAAGAGAGTAAGTAACTTCTTTGTCATAAGGGTTTAAAAATTTTTAAGGCAGATTTTATTCTGAGTCCGGGTTCTATTTCCGACATGGTCAATTTAATTGGTTATGGGGTAATCGAGATCAAATTCGCAGCAAGCCACGAAATGCCCGGGCGGCATAATAGGATTGTGCCCCGTTGTGATACACAAAAACCTGGCCGTAGCGGTAGTCGGCAAAAAGGGCGCCACCGAGTTTTCGGATTGCCTCCGGAGTTTTAATCCAACTCGAGGTTTTCGTATCGTACGTACCGAGTTTTTGCAATTCCCGGTATTGCTCTTCGGTAAGTAGTTCAATGCCCATGGCAGCAGCCATATCCAATGCGCTGGTTTTCGGTTTATGTTCTTTCCTTGACTTCAGCGCTTCGCGGTCGTAACAAACACTTCTGCGGCCGGCAGGAGTTTCCGGTGAACAATCATAAAAAAGGTATTCGCCCGTTTTTTTATCGTAACCTACAACATCCGGTTCACCACCGGTTCGTTCCATTTCCTGGAGTGACCACAGTTTTTCGGGCCTGGCTTCCAGTGCAGCCTGCACCTTTGCCCAAACCAGGCCTTTATGGCGGGTCATGTTTTTTTCAAAGCGGGCTGTTAACGTACTGAGTAGTTCTTCACGCTTGCCTATCGGCAAAACAGGTTCTGCTGACCTCTTCTTTTTATTGCTCATTATCTAACTGTGTTGAATGGTTTTATAGGAGTAAAATGGCCAAAATATAGTTCAAATACACACTATTTGAAACGGATTGAGCAACCCATATGCTGAGCTCATCAGTTTGCGCCCACCGCCCTTCAAGTTCTTCACCACCTGTGAATGATGTAACGAATATCTTTCTCTTTGTAACGTTTCCAGCCTAAAGTACCGGACTTTTGCCCGTGTAAAAATCCGTTTAGAACGACTAAGCGGACACCTCACTTAATTTATTATAACACTATGAAATATTTCCTAATCAGCGTATTTGCCTTTTTATTAACAGCGGGATCGTTAAGCGCACAGCATAATAATTTTGGCATTAAAGGTGGATTGAACTTGTATAACATTTTCAATGACGACAATAACGGGTTTGATCAAAAAGCCGGTTTTCATTTAGGGATTATCAGTCACATTCATTTGGGTGGCCAGTTTGCACTTCAACCTGAACTTGTATTTTCTACCCAGGGTGCACAATACAAAGCAAATAACGTTACCACCAAACTGAACCTCAATTACGTGAATATTCCGGTTCTGGGTCAGTATATGTTTGATAATGGATTCAGGCTGCAGGCCGGACCACAATTTGGATTTTTAGTTGGCGCCAAATCAGAAACCGGCAGTAGCAGCGCAGACGTTAAAAGTGATTTCAAAGGTTTTGATCTCAGCTTTGGTATAGGCGCAAGTTATGTTCATCCTCCGTCAGGGTTTGGTGTTGATGCGCGGTATAATTTCGGCCTTACCCCGATAAATAAAAGTGGTTCAGACTCGTTCAACCGCGGACTTCAGGTTGGGGTGTTTTATCTGTTTAACCACCGATCGTAGATCTTGGCGTCTCAGTTTACCCTGACTTTCTTCTGTTAACTGTATTTGTCAGAAGTCGTACACAGGTCGCAACTCTGTCACCTGAAATGGTATTTTAAATTGTATTTGTCAGCTTGTACCACAAACTACAAAATTGATTTAGGCAAAGTGGTTAACCAATTTGCCCTAACCGTAAAAATAATGGAAAGGTTACCGTCAAAGGTTCGGGCCAAAGTGGCACGATGTGTTCCATTACCACCGGTACGGGATTATAGCGATTTGCTTTTATAAACTTTTGCGTAGCCGACCAGGAAGTTAAATACCCAGCAAACGCCTCGGCTGTCCAACTGAGTTTGATGTAAAATTTGGGTGCCAGCACTTCTTCAAACGGAAAGTGAATGTTTTTGTATTCATCTTCCACCTGTTGACGTGCTTCATCCCAATACGGGCCAACCGTATCGTGGTAGAATTTTTTAAAATGCACGTCAATTTCTTCATTCACAAAACAATTGGAATACCCCCACGCAGCAAGCCAGGCGCCCGGTTTGGCGGTGCGTTTTACTTCGCTGTAAAAGGCCGGTTGATTAAACCAGTGCAATGCCTGCGCTACGGTAATCAGATCAAAGCTTTGGTCAGGGAAGCCGGGTTTTTCGGCTGGCGCTACTGAATAAAAAATATTGTTTGCCTGAACGGCATGTTCGAGTTGTGACCGGCTGATGTCGGTGGCATAAACTTTTTCAAATGGGCCGGCCAATACGTGTGCCACTTGCCCGTTACCCGTAGCGCAATCCCAGGCGGCATCAAACGAAGTTAAATGCCCGAAAATAAACCGGTACATTTCATCCGGGTAGGTTGGCCGGAAGGTCGCATAAATTTTTGAGTGACCGGAGAAATAATCTTTCATGATACCTTCGCCAGCAGTTTAGCTAAAAGCTCCTTGTAAAATTTCGCAGCTACCATGGCCGTCATGCCGTTAACATCACGGACAGGATTTAACTCTACTATATCCGCACCCACCAGGTCAGCTTCAAGGTGTTGAACAATGTCCAACACCTGGCGGGTAGTAAAGCCACCCGGTTCATGATGCGAGACACCCGGAACAAATGCAGGGTCAAGCGCGTCAAGATCAAGTGAAAGATACACTGGCCCCTCAAACGAAAAGCGGTGCACATCACTCCAGTTTTTCATTTCAATGATCTCCACACCAAAACGTTTAGCCTGATCGCGCTGGTGCGGGTTGAGCGTACGGATACCAACCTGCACGAGTCTTTTTATCAATCCTTCTTCCATAATGCGTGCAAACGGACTGGCATGCGAGTGAGGATTGCCTTCAAAGTCATCGTACAAATCGGCATGGGCATCAATGTGCAATACATTGAGGTTATTATAGATTCTAGAAAAGGACTTGACAGTGGGATAGGTGATGGAATGATCGCCTCCCAGGCTCAACACCGAATGTCCGGCCGAAAGGTGATGACCAATACTTGTTTCAATTTCCGCGATGGCTTGCGGCATCGGCCCCAACATCAGGTCGCCAACATCTTTCCAGCGCTTGTCTTTACTTAAGTCGAGGCCGGATTCTGTACAATAATTGGCGGAAGGAGAATGAAAGGCGTGGCGGATATGCTGGGGCCCTTCCTTTGCGCCTTGCATAAACGAGGAGTTTTCATCCAATGGAATGCCTAAAACAATGACCATACTTTACGTTACTTTCCGCAGTTGTATCGGATTGTAATTCTGCGGTTATCCGTTTTTACTATTTTATCGCAATTCCCAACTCCTTCAGTTGTTCTTCTGAAATAGTTGAAGGCGTATCAATCATCACATCACGACCGGCATTGTTTTTCGGGAAGGCGATAAAATCGCGGATGGAATCCGAACCTCCGAACAAGGCACATAACCGGTCGAAACCGAAAGCAATGCCGCCATGCGGGGGTGCACCGTATTCAAAAGCCTCCATCAAAAACCCGAATTGTTTTTTGGCTTCTTCATCGGTAAAACCCAACAACTTAAACATGCGCTGTTGCGTGTCGCGGTCGTGAATCCGGATGGAGCCTCCGCCAATTTCGCTGCCGTTCAGCACCATGTCGTACGCATTGGCGCGTACCTTTCCGGGATCGGTATCAAGCAAGGATAGATCTTCCGGTTTTGGCGAAGTGAACGGATGGTGCATGGCGTGGTAGCGTTTCGTTTCCTCGTTCCATTCCAGCAACGGAAAATCAACAACCCACAATGCGCTGAAAGTATTTTTATCGCGTAAGCCAAGTTTTTCACCCATCAGTAAGCGAAGTTCATTTAATTGTTTGCGGGTGGTATTTGTTTCACCGGCCATGATTAACATAAGATCGCCTGGTTGCGCCCGGCAGGCTTCGGCCCATTTCTTCAAATCATCCGCTGTATAAAATTTATCCACCGAAGATTTAAACGTTCCATCGGTTTTGTACTGCACGTACACCAATCCTTTTGCTCCAATTTGCGGACGTTTAACGTAGTCGGTGAGTTCGTCAAGTTGTTTACGCGAATAATCCGCACAGCCTTTAACACAAATGCCCGCCACCAGTTCGGCACTGTCAAATACACCGAAGTTTTTTCCGGAGGTGAGGTGTTTCAACTCAACGAACTTCATCTCAAAACGCGTATCGGGTTTGTCCGAACCGTAGTGCTTCATCGCTTCAGCATACGTTATGCGGGGCACGGCCGGCAGTTCAATGTCCTTCACCGTTTTGAATAAATGGCGGATCAAACCTTCGAAGGTGCTGAGAATGTCTTCCTGGGTAATGAACGCCATCTCGCAATCGATTTGCGTAAACTCCGGCTGGCGGTCGGCACGCAGGTCTTCATCGCGAAAGCATTTTACGATTTGGTAATACCGGTCGAACCCCGAGACCATCAGCAATTGCTTGAAGGTTTGAGGCGATTGCGGTAAAGCATAAAATTCACCGTGGTGTACGCGTGAGGGCACCACATAATCGCGGGCGCCTTCGGGCGTGGATTTAATCAATACAGGAGTTTCCACTTCCATAAAGTTCAGGCTGTCCAGGTAGGTGCGGGCTTGTTGCGCCATGTTGTGGCGGAGCCGTAAACTTTCGCGCACGGGTGTTCTGCGCAAATCGAGGTAGCGGTATTTCATCCGCAGTTCATCACCGCCATCGGTATCGTCTTCAATGGTAAAGGGCGGCACCTTTGAAGTATTCAACACCTGGAGGGCAGTAACTTTTACTTCAATGTCACCGGTAGGCATTTTATCGTTTTTAGAAAGCCGTTCGATTACCGTGCCGGTAGCCGAAATAACATATTCCCGGCCCAGGTTTTTAGCCGCGCTGATCAGGGCGGGATCGGTGGTACTTTCGTCAAATATGAGTTGGGTGATGCCGTAGCGATCCCGCAGGTCAATCCACAACAGGCCCCCTTTATCGCGCAGGCGCTGTACCCAGCCGGTAAGGGTTACGGACTGGTTGATGTGCGTTTTCCGAAGTTCCCCGCACGTATGTGTTCTTAACATGAGTGTTTTCCTTAGTTTTGTACAATTATTGCCGTGGGCAACGTTAGTGTTTAGTCTTGCAGGATTGCCTCCGATACCCCGGATTTGCAATCCTGCGGGCGCGAATTTAATAATACTTTTACTCAGCGTGTTAAATAACCGAAATATTACAATCCGTATGATGCGTATGTGGATTGCACTGGCCGTTCTGGCTTTGTGCTCATTTGAACCTGTAGTTAAACTGGTTCGCACCAAAATCTCGGATGAAATTACCGTTTTACTTCCCCGGAATTTTAAGCCGATGGACGAACTGGATTTGATTCAGCGCTACCCCTCGGTTCGCAGGCCGATTGCCGGGTATACCAACGAGGAGCGGCAAGTAGATTTCAGCGTGAATGTTTCGGCCACCCAATGGCCGGACGCTGATCTTGAGATTGCCCGGAAATTTTTTAAAGCCTCCGTGCTGAATACCTTCGATAGTGTGGATATGATTGAAGAGGGTGTTCATGAAGTAAACGGCAAGTCATACATATTTTTTGAGTTCGAATCCCGCATCAAGGGTGAAAGGCAGAATCAGGCATTGCGCGATCCGGTGCTGAATTATACCTACATTCAATACCATGTTGAACCGGGCCGAACGCTGGTTTTTTCGTTTACCTGTCCGCGCAGGCTCCGCACCGACTGGCAGGCTACCGCCCATAAAATAATGAAGAGCGTAAAATTGAAGTAAGCTCGGTGGTGAGTTGTAAATCCATTGTCCACATTCTTGAAACGTTAAAACAGAACTATGGAACTGTACACCGATGAATATTTTATGCGCGAAGCATTGAAAGAAGCGCAGAAGGCATTACAGATTGGTGAAGTTCCGGTAGGCGCTGTGGTGGTTTGCCAGAATAAAATTATTGCCCGCGCCCACAATCAAACCGAAAAATTAACCGATGCAACCGCCCATGCCGAAATGCTGGCCGTTACTGCGGCTGCCAATTACCTCGGTTCGAAGTATTTAAATGAGTGTACATTGTACGTCACCCTCGAGCCGTGCGTCATGTGTGCAGGCGCACTGCATTGGGTGCAACTTCAAAAGCTGGTGTTTGGTGCTTCCGATCCGCAACGGGGTTACCGGCTGGCGGGAAATGTGCTGCACCCACGCACAGAGGTGGTTACCGGCACCTGCCAAGCGGATGCAAAAGCATTAATTGATCATTTTTTCAAGGAACTGCGCAGTCGTTCCTGACTGGCTCGCCCAATAAGTTGATTTTTATTGTAACTTAATGGGAACTGAATTTTCTCATCCTTGTTTGGATAGTATATTTGCTAACCCGCTCCGGGTACTGGATAGAGTTTATGTTTCACTTTTAAATACATGCAATTATGCCTTTTACACTGCCTAATTTACCGTACGCCTTTACTGCCCTTGAGCCGCACATTGATGCCCGTACGATGGAGATTCACCATGGTAAACATCACAATGCATATGTAACGAACCTGAATAATGCAATAGCCGGTAAGCCGGAAGAAAGCCTGAGCATTGAAGAAATTTGCAAGAACATTTCCAAATACCCGGCTGCCGTGCGCAACAATGGCGGTGGTCATTACAACCACAGCTTGTTCTGGACCATCATGGGCCCGAATGCAGGAGGAACTCCAACCGGTGCTTTAGTCGATGCCATTAACGGTACGTTTGGAAATTTTGAAGAATTTAAAACCAAGTTTGCAGCAGCCGGTGCCGGCCGCTTCGGATCTGGCTGGGCATGGTTAATAGTAGATGGTGAAGGTAAGTTGCAAATTACGTCTACGCCTAACCAGGATAATCCATTCATGGATGTTGCGGAAGTAAAAGGAACGCCTATACTGGGCTGCGATGTGTGGGAGCATGCGTACTA
>CAZOYJ010000100.1:0-12338 GCA_964583905.1 uncultured Roseivirgaceae bacterium | reverse complement strand
CTTACCCAAAGCCGGTGTGTTTGCACATTACCAGGCAGAAGTGGTGGCGCATACTATAGCGCAAAAAATTAATGATGCATCAGCCGATAAAATATTTACGGGTGAAGGGCGATGCTTCATTGAATTGGGCGATGGTAAAGCCGGGTATGCAGGCGGAAATTTTTATGCATCGCCCGCACCGGTTGTGAAGATGAAAACGCCAGGTTATTTCTGGCATTGGACAAAAGTGTGGTTTGAGAAATACTGGTTCTTTAAATATTTCTAATGAAAGTATATGAGCAAAATTCTGATCATCATCAACGATGCTCCTTACGGAACCGAGAAAGCCTATAATGCATTACGCTTAGCCAATCAGTTGAATAAGGAGCATACTGAAGCGGAAGTGAGAATATTTCTGATGGCCGATGGTGCAACTTGCGCAATCGCCAACCAGAATACACCCAATGGCTATTACAACATTGAACGAATGTTAAAATTCTCTATTAACAAAGGGGCCAGCGTGAAAATCTGCGGAAGTTGTGTTGAAGCGCGTGGATTGAAACAGGTACAACTTATTGAAGGGGCCGAGATCAGCACCTTGGCCGAACTTACACAATGGGTAGTTGATAGCGATAAGGTGCTTACGTTTTAGGAATCTCTATGGAGCATATTAAACTCGGCCTGAAGGAAAACTGGAAGCAATTCACACTACTCGTTATTATTAATGGCTTTGTAGGTGGTATGGTAGGGTTGGAGCGTACCATTCTCCCACAAATTGCAGAAGTTGAATTTGGCCTGGCGGCACGAACAACGATTCTTTCTTTTATTATTGTATTTGGTATTGTCAAGGCCATTACCAATTACTACACGGGTGCATGGGCCAATAAAATCGGTAGAAAAAATTTATTACTGATCGGGTGGGTGCTTGGATTTCCGGTTCCGTTCATGCTTATGTGGGCCCCCGACTGGAACTGGATTGTTGCGGCTAACGTGCTGCTCGGTGTACACCAGGGATTGGCCTGGTCGAGCACGGTGATCATGAAAATTGATCTGGTAGGTGAGAAGCAGCGCGGCTTTGCTATGGGACTCAATGAATTTGCCGGG
Source organism: uncultured Roseivirgaceae bacterium (assembly GCA_964583905.1). Classification (GTDB taxonomy): domain Bacteria; phylum Bacteroidota; class Bacteroidia; order Cytophagales; family Cyclobacteriaceae; genus UBA2336. The sequence goes on along the minus strand of CAZOYJ010000100.1, from coordinate 11,255 downwards.
TATGTTGCGGTGGCCGTTGTCGCTTTCTTAACCGGATGGATTGCCAGCGAATACGGGTTGCGTCCGTATCCTTTTTATCTTGGAGTTGGCCTTGTTATCGTTGGATTTATCGCAACACTTTTTTTAGTAAAGGACACAAAACACCACGTTGCAAGAGAGACGTCCATCAGTACGGTGCCGAAACTGAAAAATATTTTCTGGGATACTACGTGGACAAACAAGAACCTGGGATCTGTAACCCAAGCCGGATTGGTAAACAACCTGAACGATGGCATGACCTGGGGAATCTTTCCCATTTTGCTGGCAACCAAAAATTTTACACTCGAGCAAATCGGAATTATTGTAGCCGTGTATCCGGCTGTGTGGGGCATCGGACAATTATTTACCGGGAAAATGGCCGATGTGTTTTGTAAAAAAGATTTGCTCTACCTGGGCATGTTGCTGCAGGCGTTAGCATTGCTTGCGCTGATCTGGGCGCAATCGCTTACGCATTACATCCTGCTCTCCGCTATTTTAGGATGGGGCACAGCCATGGTGTATCCTACATTCCTGGCATCGGTGGCAGAAAATACCAACCCACAGGATCGCCCGCGGAGCATCGGCATATTTCGACTCTGGCGTGATTTGGGTTATGCCATTGGCGCCATCTTAACCGGCATACTGGCCGACTGGATTAGCCTGGAAGCCTCGGTTCTTTTTGTAGGCGCATTAACGTTTATTTCTGCAGGCATTATCTTTTTTCGGATGTCGTGCAGCGGAAATGATTCGGTTAAAATTATGGATTGGATGTTGAAAAAATTAAACCGGGAATCACCCCCAAACCACATAGCTTAAAGACATTCGGATGGATCACACCTTTAACTTCTCGTAGGTGGGTTCCTGGGTGGCGGCATCGAACCCGAAAAACTCCACGTAATCAATTTTCGGCCACCATCCGTCCTCTGCAACGTGCACAAATATTTTTGTAAGCCGCGATTTCCGGGTTCCGATGTCCATTAAGGCATGAGCTGCCCCGTTACGATCAAGCAGTACGTCCACATGCTTTGCTTTGGAGGCTACAAAATTCATCAGGTATTGATCCTTTCCGGCTGGTTGGCATTTAACTCCGTACGCAACGGTTTTTTCCAACAGGTTAAGATCGCGGGTTTGTCCCTTTTCGGCATAACGGATCCAATACACGCGTACAGGATCTTTGGGATTGATTGTACTGTCGTTCAGCAGGTTGGCCTCGTACAGCACGGTGTTGGCGTTGTTGCTTCGTTGAATATAGAAGAGGGTTTTGGGTGTGGTAGAGGGTACAGGATATTTTGAAGGGTCAACAATTGAAGAGGCAGGCGATAAAAATCCGGTAAGTACAACCGGAATAAGGGTGAAATATTTCATGAATATTGGCCGATCACGTTAACGAAAACTAAAAGTAACCCTTTTAACGACACGGCAGAAGAATTGTTCGGCATTGCAATTCATTTATTGGAGGAGTACTTTTAACGGCTACTCCAATGGCCGGAACAACAATAAAGGTAAGACACGCATGAAACAAACCCTGATGAATATTGCCCTGGTGGTTGATGACTACGATAAAGCCATCGACTTTTATACCCACAAACTAAATTTTACGCTGGTGGAAGACACACCCCTTACGGAAAGCAAACGTTGGGTTATCGTAGCGCCTCCGGGCTCTAACGGCTGCCGCTTATTATTGGCCAAGGCCGCCACCGATGAGCAGCGCACCCGCATCGGTAACCAAACGGGCGGGCGGGTGTTTTTATTTTTGCACACCGATGATTTCCAACGCGATTTCAAAAACCTGCAAACCAAGGGGGTAAAGATTGTTCGCGGGCCCATTGTTGAGTCGTTCGGAACGGTGGCCGTGTTTGAAGACTTGTATGGAAACCTGTGGGACCTGGTTCAGCCTGTTCAATGAATTTAAATCTTAAGGGCATCTCTAAACCTCCGAGGTTAAAAATATGGAAGTGACTAACGTATTGATTTTAAATAGAAAAACTTCGGAGGTTTTCGCTAAAATCGAAGTTATTCGAGATTTCCTTAATTCATTGTGGCTCTGAAACCCGTAAAAACGATAGCGAAACTGGGCGGTATCACTTTGCTGGTGTATGCAATCGCATCGCTAAGTTTTTATTTTTTTCATACCCGGCTGATCTTCCGGCCCGATAAACTTTCACGCGAGTATGTGTTCAGGTTCAATCAATCCTTTGAAGAATTTTTCATCCCCATGGGCGATGATGTGCAACTCAATGCATTGCTGTTCCGTACCTCTACCAAACCCAAGGGCATTATACTTTATTTTCACGGCAATAAAGATAACCTGCAACGCTGGGGTGAATACGCTGCCGATTTCACCGGCAAAGGGTATGATGTACTGATGGTGGATTACCGGGGGTATGGAAAAAGTGAAGGTAAACCCGATGAGCAAGATTATTACCGTGATGCAAAAGCGATTTGGGATTGGATGAATCAGCAATTTGATCATGCTTCCCATATTGTTTACGGCCGGTCGTTGGGTTCTGCGGTAGCATCGCACCTTGCCGGTTCAGTTACTCCGGATTTGTTGATCCTCGAAACACCTTTTGATGAATTGTGGGGTGTGGTGTACCCGATATTTCGGCCCACGATTTATTTTCTAAAACCCAAATTCCGGTTTTCCAATCATGAGCACCTTCAGCAGGTAAATTGCCCAAAACTCCTGATTCATGGCACCAACGACTGGGTGGTTCCGCTTTCATCTGCCTTGCGGCTGAAGGAATTACTGCATCCAAAAGATGAGTTTGTATTAATTGATGGCGGAAGCCACAATAACCTGCGGAAATTTGAGGCCTATCACGCGGCACTAAGCCGGTATCTGAAATAATAAATTGATCGCACGCGCACCCTGTGCCGGGATAATGAGGCATTTATAAACAGGTGTAAATTTCCTACCTTAGAACATGGTCACAGCACTAGTTTCGGTTGGTTTGGTTTACGTCCTTCTTTGCCTGTCGTTTTATTTCTTTCAGCATTACGGTTTTTTCCGGCCCGAAATTCTGTCTACAGCCTTTCAATACAAATACCCCTTCCCATTCGAAGAGCTTGATTTTGAGACGGAAGATGGCGGGAACATCAATGCCATCTATTTCAAAGTACCCAACGCGCGCGGGGTGGTATATTACCTCAAGGGCAATTCAAAAAGCCTGAAGGGTTGGGGCAAATTCGCCAAAGACTTTCTCAGCAACGGGTATGATTTCTTTATGATCGATTACCGGGGCTTTGGAAAAAGTCGTGGTAAACGCAGCCAGACTACGTTGTTCAATGATGCGCAGTTCATGTATAAGTGGCTCACGGAAAATTATCCGGAAGAAAAAATCATTCTCTACGGCCGGTCGTGGGGCAGTGGCATTGCCGCACGCATTGCTTCGTGGAACAAGCCGAGGATGTTGATCCTGGATTCGCCCTACTTCAGTTTCTATTACAATGTAAACCGGTATTTGTTTTGGATGCCCCTGAAGTTTTTGCTTCGCTACGATATCCGCACCGATTTGTATTTGAAAAGTGTTACGTGCCCGGTTCATATCCTCCACGGCACGAACGACCGGCTTATTTCATTTTCGCAAAGTGAAAAACTGGTAGCCTTATATCCGGATAAAATAAAGCTGCACGGCATTGAAGGCGCACACCACAACAACCTGCCCGAATACCCGCAGTTTTTTGAAGAACTGTACAAGATACTCGACCTGAAACCTCGCTAACATGTCCGTCATCCGCAGAACATCGGCCAACTTTACCCGCATCTTTGAGATTCCTGCGTATCAGCAAGCGAAGTATCCCAATACGTCTGCACTGAATGCCTTAAATAACGGTCGGTGGCAGAAATATTCAATAGCAGAAGTACAAAAACGCTCTGAAATATTGGCTTGTTGGTTTGTGGCGAATGGGTATGCGGTTGGCGAGAAAATAATGATTGTGCCCCTGATGGGAAATCCCGAATGGGTAATCATCGACCTGGCCTGTCAGCAAGCCGGATTAGTTGTTGTGCCCGTGCACCCAACCGCTCAGGAACAAGAAATCCGTACCATCCTTACTGAAACCGAAGCCCGACTTTGCCTTCTGGCCGATACCGGACTGTACTATAAATTTTCCGTCATGCTGCAGGAGGCGGGCCAATCGGTTAACCTTCACCACCTCGATCCATCCGAAAAAAATTATTTCAAAGCCCTAACGGCATCAAAAGCAACCCCGGAAGAAATTACCCGGCTGGATGAAATTCGCAACACACTTACTGCCGATACCCTGATGGCCATTATGTATACATCGGGAAGTTCGGGCATTCCAAAAGGCGTTATGTTAACGCATCGAAATGTAGTGAGCAGCATCAAATCCATTTTAACGTTGTTGCCGCTTGAGCCGGGTCAGCGTGTACTGAGTTTCCTTCCCTTCAGTCATATTTTTGAACGAGTAGCCTGCTATGCCTGTATGGCGTTCGGCCTTTCCGTGTACTTCAGTCAGCATAAAGACTCACTTACGTTTGACTTCCGAACGGTAAGACCTCATTTCTGCACCAGTGTCCCGCGTGTACTGGAAAAGATGTACGACTTTATGCTTGAGCTTACCCTTCAGAAAAGCTGGGTGAAGCGTAAACTCATAAGCTGGGCTATGAAAACCGGCATGTTGTACCGGCCGGGCATTCGCAAGCCTGGCTTGTTGTTTAAATTATTTTTTGCGCGTGTACTGGTGTTAAGCCAATGGCGAAAAAAACTGGGTGGAAAAATCCGGTACATGGTGGTTGGTGCCGCATCTTTGCGTCCTGAAATCAGCAGACTTTTTTCGGCAGCCGGAATTTTTGTCGTGGAAGGATACGGCATGACCGAGACCGCTCCGTTTATTTCAGTGAACCGGTTTGAGCCTGGCCAAAACCGTTTTGGTACCGTAGGCTTGCCGGTGCCGGGAATTGAAATTAAAATCGATCAACCCAACGAAGAAGGGGAAGGCGAAATTCTGGTGAAAGGAGATAATGTGATGCAGGGATATTTCAAGCGACCGGAACTCAATGCGCAGGTGTTTACGGATGACGGCTGGTTCCGTACCGGTGACGTAGGAAAGTTCGTGTACGACCGCTTTCTGAAAATCACCGACCGGAAGAAAGACATCTTTAAAACTTCAGCCGGAAAATACATTGCTCCGCAGCCCCTGCAAAATCATTTTATGCAGTCGCTCTATATCCAGCGTTGCCTGGTGTTGGGATTTCAAAAACCATTTTTAACCGCCCTCATCGTTCCGAATTTTGAAGTGCTGGAAGCCTGGTGTGAACAGGAGGAAATCCACTGGACGTCTCCTCCGTTTATGGTGTACAATATTAAGGTAAGGGCAAAATTTCAGGAAGAGATTGACCGGCTCAACGAAGAACTTCCAAATTATCAACGAATGAAAAATTTTGTGCTCTGTCATCAGGACTGGACCCCCGAAACCGGTGAATTAACCAGCACCCTGAAACCTGTACGCCATTTGCTGATGGAACATTACCAAAAGGAGATTGACAAGATGTATCCCGCGTAATGTAAGAAAGCAGATGCAATTTGCTTGACAACTCTTGGGATGATTCTTATCACTGTCTGCCTTGACACTCGTCATGGCGACTTTACAGTTACCCCTGTAGCTTTTCAAATCCAAAGCAAGTTTTATGAAAACCCTGATTCTGTACATGACCCATCACGGCACTACCCGGAAAGTGGTCGAATACCTGAAAACCAAACTTGGCCCCGACACCCAGTCCTTTAACCTCGAAAACCACGATGTGCCCGACCTGGCGGACTATGGGGCCGTTATTGTAGGGGGGTCCATTCACATCGGCCAAATCCAAACAGGCGTGAAACGATTTTGCGAGCTGCATAAGGCGGAACTGTTGAAAAAACGTTTGGGTTTGTTTATCTGTTTCATGAATAAGGAATTGGGACAGGAAGAATTTGATAATGCCTACGCGAAGGAATTGCGCGAGCATGCCATTGCCCACGGCTTGTTTGGCGGGGAGTTGTTGTTTGATAAAATGAACTTCATCGAGCGATTCATCGTAAAAATGGTAGCCAAACAAAACCAATCCCAATCCCAATTGGATTATACTGCCATTGAAAAATTTGTTGGCGCTTTCGCATGAATGCCTTGATCCGAACATTTGCACTGGCTCTGCTCTTCTTTAATGGATTGACAGCTTGTCTTGGCGGATGGATGCTCATCCTGAAACCCGATGGCTCAGGCTTGGGAATGTCGCTGCGTTTACTGGAGTCCACACCGTTTAATAATTACCTGATACCGGGAGTCGTCCTGTTCATCTCCAATGGTTTGTCGAGCCTGTTAATTGCCGCGCTGACCATACGGCATTATTCGAAAGCCTCCATCCTCATTATGATACAAGGTTGCATTTTACTGGTTTGGATAATTTCCCAGATGATCATGCTTCAACTGATTATTTACCTGCATGTAATTTCGATTGTCGTGGCAATGCTGTTGATCGTAAGTGGATGGAGGATGACCAAAAGAAATATCGTTACCTGATTTCGGTGGTTATTGTAGGGTGTTAATGCTTACTTTAGCGATTCGAATTCTTTAAATTCAATTGTGGAAAAACTCATCGCCTTTAGCGTTCGTCATAAACTGATTGTTTTGTTGTTTACCGGCATGCTTATTGGCTTAGGGATCTTCTCCTTATTCAACATTCCGATAGGCGCAGTGCCCGACATCACCAACAACCAGGTGCAGGTAATTACGGTTTCGCGAAACCTCGCTACCGAAGAAATCGAACAGTTTATAACCTACCCGATTGAGTTGGAAATGGCCAACCTTCCGGGTGTTGTGGAAATTCGTTCAATTTCCAAATTCGGATTGTCGGTTGTCACCATCGTGTTTGAAGACAAGATGGGCACCTACCTGCCCCGTCAGTTGATTGCAGAAAAAATTCAATCGGCCTCCGAAAAAATCCCGGAAGGATTTGGAACACCCATCATGGGTCCTATCTCTACCGGCCTGGGTGAAATTTATCAATACATTTTGGATGTTAAACCCGGTTATGAAGGTCTTTATACATTAACCGACTTGCGCACCTTGCAGGATTGGGTGGTGAAGCGGCAACTCTCCGGTATAAAAGGCGTGGTGGAGATCAATACGTGGGGTGGTTTTTTAAAGGAATATGAGGTAGCTGTAAATCCGGAAAAGCTAAGGGCCATGAACCTTTCGGTGCGCACGGTGTACGAAGCCTTGCAACGAAACAACAGTGCTGCCGGTGGCGGGTACATTGAAAAAACCAACGAGAGTTATTTTATCCGCGGAGAGGGGTTGGTCACATCACTCGAGGATGTGGCAAATGTGGTTGTTGAAATCCGTGAAGGTGTTCCGGTATTGATCCGGGACATTGGTACCGTGGGGTTTGGACATGCCGTGCGGTTTGGCGCCATTACCGCCAACGGGAAAGGCGAAAAGGTAATGGGGCAAATCATGATGCTGAAAGATGCCAACTCCGGAAAGGTGATCACGGAAGTGAAGAAGCGCGTAGAGGCTATTCAGAAAACGTTGCCCGAAGGAATTTTCATCAACCCCATTAACGATCGAAGCGAGCTTATTGGACGTACTACGTATACCGTTGCCGAAAACCTTACCCTGGGCTGCTTGATTGTAATTTTTGTGGTGGTGCTGTTGTTGGGTAACTTCCGGTCGGGGTTGGTAGTGGCTTCTGTGATTCCATTATCCTTGTTATTCGCGCTCAGCATGATGTACGTAACCGGTGTTGATGCAAACCTGATGAGCTTGGGCGCGATCGACTTTGGAATTATAATCGATGGCACGGTGATCATTGTTGAGTTTATTGCTTTTCAGATCAGCCGACAGCAAGCTGCGCTCACACATCTTGAAAAGGAGGAATTACAAACCGCGAAAGATAAAATCACCATCACCAGCGCAACCAAAATGATGTCATCAGCTTTGTTTGGTCAGCTCATCATTGTCATCGTATTTATTCCGATTCTCGCTTTATCCGGTGTGGAAGGTAAAATGTTTAAGCCGATGGCCATGACGTTTTCCTTTGCGTTGATCGGGGCCATAATACTGTGCTTTACATATGTGCCGGTTATCGCTTCCCTGGTGTTAAAACCTGAAAAACAAACCGACCGGAATATTTCAAAACGGCTGATGAATTGGTTTGAGAAATTACACGAGCCGGCCATTACCTGGGCCCTGACGCGAAAAAAAATTGTATTGAGTATTGCGGTAGCGCTGTTGGTAATGACGGGGATTATCTTTAACCGGATGGGAGGCGAATTTGTACCCACGCTGGATGAGGGCGACTTTGTCATTCAACCGGTGTTAAAAACAGGTACTTCGTTAACCAATACCATCAAAACCGTTACAGAGATGGAAAAAATTCTACTCACGTTTCCGGAAGTGGAGAAAGTGGTTACGCGCATCGGGGCGGCTGAAATTCCTACCGATCCGATGTCGATGGAAGAAACGGATGTGATCATCAAACTAAAATCGCGCAAGCAGTGGGTCACCGCATCCACCAAAGATGAACTGGCCGATACGTTTAAAACGGCCTTAAGCGTTTTACCCGGGATTGAGTATGAATTTACCCAGCCCATCGAAATGCGGTTCAACGAACTGATTACGGGTGTACGTGCCGACCTGGCCATTAAAATTTTTGGAGAAGACCTTGACGTGCTCAGCAAGAAAGCATTTGAAATTGAAAAACTTATCCGGAATGTGGAGGGCGCAGCCGATATCATGGTGGAGAAGATTACCGGCTTACCGCAGATGAGTGTACAGTACAACCGGGCCAACATTGCACGGTATGGATTAAACATTGCTGATCTGAATACGATGGTGTCGGCAGGATTTGCCGGCCTTTCGGCCGGAAGTGTTTTTGAACAGGAAAAACGCTTCGACCTGGTTATCCGGTTTGAAAAGGAAGCCCGCAAAGACATCGACAACCTGCAAAACATGTATGTGCCCCTGCCCAATGGCGGACAAATACCGTTGCGCGAAGTGGCGGAGATCCGGTATTCAAAAGGCCCGGCAAAAATTTCGCGCGATGATACCAAACGAAGAATTGTTGTTGGTATTAATGTGCGTAACCGCGACCTTGAGTCGGTGGTGAAGGATGTACAAACCTTGATTGAAGCCAACATTAAATTGCCTACCGGTTACGCCATAACCTATGGCGGTCAGTTCGAAAACCTGCGCAGCGCCAAAGCCAGGTTACTGATTGCCGTGCCCGTAGCGTTGGTGCTGATTTTTTTCATGTTGTACTTTGCGTTTAATTCGGTGAAAGATGCGTTGATGATTTACAGCGCTATTCCACTGGCCGCTGTTGGCGGTGTGGTGTTGTTGTGGATCAGGGGTATGCCGTTTAGCATTTCGGCAGGCGTTGGGTTTATAGCCTTGTTTGGCATTGCTGTACTCAATGGCATTGTGTTGATCGAACATTTTAAAGAGCTGAAAGCACACGGATTAACCGATATGAAAGAACGGATTATCCGTGGAACGAAAGAACGGTTGCGTCCCGTGTTACTCACCGCCTCCGCTGCTGCCCTCGGCTTTCTGCCGATGGCGGTTTCAACCAACGTGGGGGCCGAAGTTCAACGGCCATTGGCCACGGTGGTGATTGGCGGTCTGGTGTCGGCCACGTTGCTAACGCTGCTGGTGTTGCCGGTTTTATATGCTCTCGTTGACGATCGTGAAAAGCCTTTGTTCCGCAAAAGGAAACCTGTGCTTCCGGTGGTCATCGTGCTGCTGCTGCTTCTGCCCTTGTTAGGTACAGCCCAGCAGTCGCGTACACTTTCCTTACAAGAGGCTATCGATGTGGCTATAAAAAATAATGCCGGGTTGCGTTCTTCATCGGTATCGGTGGAAGAATCAAAAACCCGGATCAGAACCTCCTTCAGTGCCGAACGTCCTATTTTATTTTTCGGGCGCGATGAGGCCAACCTGCCACCGGTTGGCGATGCCTTAAGTGTGTGGGGCATTCAGCAGCGACTGAATTTTCCAACCGTTTACGGGCGGCAAAGGCGAGTTTATGAGAGTTCGTACCAAATGCAGGAACAACAATATGCAATGGATATCCGCAAACTGAAATTGGAGGTTTCCAAATCGTATTACACCGTTGTATACTGGAAAAACCTGTTACGCTATTACCAAACGCTCGATAGCCTGTATGCCGATTTTGCCCACGCTGCCGACAGGCGGTATGCGCTGGGTGAAACCAACTACCTCGAAAAGTTAACGGCCAACACGAAAAAACAGGAGGTGGCCGTTCAGGTAAAACAGGCGCAAGCTTCCGTTGAAGCCGCGTATGCGGAGTTAAATCGCTGGCTGCAAACAACCGAAGACCTTGAAGTTCAAAATGAGTCCATGCCAAAATTAAACCCCGAGCCGCTTTTGTTAGCGGAACATCCCGGCATGGTTTTCTTTGAGCGTGGAAAACAATCGGCCATGTTCAGCAACCTGCTTGAAAAAAACAGACTGCTTCCCGACCTCCACGTTACCTATTTTCAGGGCCGGAACCTGGTCGAAGGCAATAAGTTATATCCGGGGTTTCAGATTGGCCTGGGCATTCCGTTATGGTTTGGCGCCCAGCGGGCGAACATTCATGTGTCTCAACTCCAAGTGGAGCGGGTTCAGCACCAGGCCGATGACTACAAGGCAGGATTGGTGGCGCGGTACAAACAGTTACAACTTGACCTTGAAAAATATAATGAAGCGTTGAATTTTTATGAAACCTCCGGCCGGGAATTGGCCAGTGAAACGAAGATCACCGCCCGGAAGTCCTTTTTCGGTGGCGAGATAAATTTTCTTCAGTATGTGCAGGCTATTGACCAGGCGGTTTCGATTGAGATAAATTACTTGATGAGCTTGTATGGGTATAACCTGACCGTTATTGACATGAATTACCTGGTAAATTGAATCCAATGAGTGTTAATACGATACTAAATTTCCGATCAATATTTTTTGCCTTGGTGGGCTGCAGCCTGTTGATGTCGTGCCAACCGAAAGCTAAGCAGGAGGATAAGGTTGAAACATCTGGACTTGTTACCATCACAGCCGAACAATTTAAAACATCCGGCATGGTGCTGGGCAAAATGGAGGAGCAGACTTTCTCAAAGGTCATTAAAGCCAACGGCTACATCGATGTTCCACCCGAATACAAAGCATCGGTAAGTGTAAAACTGGGCGGGTTTGTTAAAGCGTTGTCGATCCTGCCCGGTGATAAAGTCAGGCAGGGT
>CAZOYJ010000099.1:0-12348 GCA_964583905.1 uncultured Roseivirgaceae bacterium | reverse complement strand
CAGAAAGTGGCACGGTATCACCGAAATGCCTGGCACCATATCACCGAAATATCCAATTTGCCCAAATGAACTCTTAAACTTAAAATAGTAAAGTCCAGATGGTACTATCTGGACTTTTTTTTCCGGAGCGATTATCCGCCTGACACCTCCTAATGCTTTTACAAATTACCAATTTATCTGATTTCCCAAATTGATAATCAAATTAGCGGGTTGACCCTATGTTAGGCCCCATAAAACCTCCCCACGTTCTGTAGGTCTTATCTACGGCCTGCGAATTGGTTTTCGGCCAATGATCTTTGTCAAATCCGGACGCATTTTCCAACTGCTCCTTGCTCACATCTAAAATAAAGAGATGACGATCGGTGTCCAGGGTTAAGGCGTTGTACGGAATAGAAAAAAACTTTTCTCCGATGCCCAAAAATCCTCCGAACTCAATAATTACATATTCAATTGTTCCTGAAGTTAGGTCCAACATAAGGTCATGCACTTCGCCCAGATTTTCATCAGCCGGATTATGCACCTTGTTGCCAATTATTGTAGTGGCTGTGAGGAATTGAACAGGCGTATTGGCATGCTTTAAACCATCATTTTCCCCAGTAAGGTTATCATTTTCAAATCTTTCCATAATTGTGAGTTTTTTAGTTTGAATGATGTTCACAACTATCACTCCATCTTAAAAGATTAACAATTTGAATGAATAAGCCTTATGAGCTACTCTGCACAAAGCAAAAGTGTATACAGGAGCGTGGAAATTAATTCACATAGTTCTGGTAACTATCCGCTGCACGTTACGCTGACAGGGTGTTATTCTGGACAATCGAAGTATACTAAATCCTGTATACCATGAACTTTGATTCAAATCACTTCATGTTTCTTTTCAATGCCTCCTGTTTCCTAATGAGGGTTTTAGTCAAATAATGCATCTTTTTTAAAAATGTGTAACACTTCCCAGTAAAATAAATGGGAGATTAACAACCACCTTCGACAAACGATTGATTAAATTATTGAAGAAGCATAAAGCATAGTTTACGCTGCAATCGGAACAATAAAAGAACATATGAATTTAATACCCTCAGCACACGAACTCATATTTACTATGAGGGGATTTTTTCAGACCGATGGTTCTAATCGGAGCTATTTGAATGAAGAGCCGCTCAGGGCTGAATTATTCAGCTCTGAGCAGATGGAGCGGTGTGGTAAAACACTGGCAAGTACGCATCAACTAAGTACAAAACCCACTCATGATCATTTGCTCAAACGGCTTGCCGATAATGAATTCGTGCTAACAGAGGCGCGTAAATTACTTTCAGATTCACTCAAGAATAAGGTTCAGATTACACCCGCAGGGGAATGGTTAATAGACAATTATTATCTGATTGAGGAGAATATCCGCAGTGCTAAAATCAATTTTCCTAAAAAGTACAGTGAAGACCTGCCACAGCTTTCCAATATTTCGTCAGTAGGTGTTACACGCATCTATGACATAGTGCTTGAAATAATTTCACACAGCGATGGAAGAATAGATATTGAAAGCCTGAGCGGGTTTGTTAAAGCTTACCAAACTGTTTCCAATCTGAAACTAGGTGAACTGTGGGCGATACCCATTATGTTGCGACTTGCTTTAATTGAAAACCTCAGACGCGTTGCAGCACTGATCGCGGTTGACAGAGTGGATGAAAATCTGGCCGATTATTGGGTGAAACAAATGATCGAAAGATCCGAAAAGGATCCTAAGAATCTGATTTTGGTTATTGCAGATATAATACGCTCCAATCCCCCAATGGTAGGTGCATTTGTCGCTGAATTAATCCGTCAGTTGCGTGGCAAAGGTCCCGATTTAGCATTGTCGTTGAGTTGGATAGAACAACATCTGGCTGAAATCGGATTAACCAGCACTGAATTGGTAAATACTGAAATTCAAAAGCAAGCTGCCAACCAGCTTTCCATCAGCAACAGCATCGGTAGTCTCCGGTTACTGGGTGCTATAGACTGGCGTGATTTTGTGGAGACACACAGTATCGTTGAACAACTACTACGTGAAGATATTGGTGGCTTATATGGCGCTATGGATTTTACTACACGCGACAGGTATAGGCATGTGGTAGAAGACATTGCCAGAAAAAGCAAAATGGCAGAACATGAAGTTGCCCGCATAGCCATAACGTTAGCAGCCGATAATGTACTGGCAAAGGATAAAGATGATCGCACTTCACACGTTGGATATTATTTGATAGAACAGGGTGTAATTCAAACTAAAAGACTGGCAAATACCCCCATCTCTGGTTTTGAGAGGTTCCGATACTTCCTGGGAAGACATAGATTCCTGTTATACTTGATCTTTATTCTGTTCATCACCCTGGCAATAAGTGCAGGTATTTTATTTATCGCCAATGTGGATACAAAAAAAATCTGGCTACTTTCAATCATCGGTTTTCTTTCCCTGCTAAGCGCCAGTCAGCTTGCTGTATCCGTGGTCAACTTTATTTCTACCTTACTGGTAAAGCCACATTTGCTGCCACGAATGAATTTCTCCCGCAGCATTCCTTCCAATGCCCGCACACTGGTAGTAGTGCCAGCCATGCTTTCAGGCATTAAGGAAATTGAAAATCTAATAGAGTCGCTGGAAGTTCGTTTTCTTGCTAACAGAAATGATAATTTACATTTTGGGTTACTCACAGATTTTATTGATGCTGCACAGGAAACACTCCCACAAGACCAGGCACTCGTAGAATTAGCGCAGGGAAAAATTGAAGCGCTCAACAAAAAATACCAGCGGGAGAAAACTGATTTATTTTTTCTTTTCCATCGTCCGCGCATCTGGAACCCGGCAGAAAAGGTGTGGATGGGGTACGAGCGAAAACGGGGAAAAATTTCTGAATTGAATTTATTGCTGCGCGGAGGCTCAAAAGAATGCTTCTCGCTAATTATTGGCGATCAGTCTGTTTTCTCCGAAATAAAATATGTGATTACACTGGACGTAGATACACAACTACCAATGGGCTCTGCCTGGAAGTTAATCGGGACGATGGCACATCCGTTAAATCATGCCTGGTACGATGAGAAGAAAAAACGCATCACCAAAGGGTATGGCATTCTTCAACCCAGGGTATCGGTGAGCTTACCGGATATCACCGGTTCATTATACGCACGCATGCATGGCAATGAACCGGGGTTTGATCCTTACACTCGTGCTTCTTCCGATGTATATCAGGATTTATTTATGGAGGGTTCCTTTATCGGCAAAGGGATTTATGAAGTTGATACGTTTATAAACGTACTCGAGGGAAAATTTGCGGAAAACAGTATTCTCAGTCATGACTTGCTGGAAGGATGTTATGTACGATCCGGATTACTGAGTGACGTGCACTTGTTTGAGAAATATCCAACCCGCTATGAGGCCGATATGAAGCGAAGAGCGCGATGGACCCGCGGAGACTGGCAGATTTTTGCCTGGTTTTTACCGTTCGTTCCGGATGCAAATAAGAAATGGCATAGAAACCCGGTGTCCGCATTATCGCGATGGAAAGTATTTGACAACATCAGGCGCAGCCTTGTACCCTTAACACTTACAACCTTGCTCCTGATGGGGTGGTTCGTTATGCCGGCTTCGTTATTATGGACGATTCTGGTTTCCGGAATTATTATTGTCCCCATCATCATCACCACTATCTGGGACATTATCCGCAAACCACAGGATGTCATCTTAAGTCACCACATACGAAACTTCATTCGCAATATTGAAGACATTTTTATTAAAACAGTATTCTCGCTAATCACGTTGCCTTATGAAGCATACTCGAATTGTATAGCCATCAGCCGTACCGTATGGAGAATGCTTATCAGTAATAAAAATCTGCTCGGATGGAACCCATCGGCAAACGATGGGAAACCCCAACGTAGCGACCTTGCAGCATCCTATTCCAATATGTGGATTCAACCCTTTCTGGCCTCTGCTGTAATGGCCGGACTATTGATTTATTCTCCTATTAAATTACTCATTGCCGGACCTATTATATTTCTCTGGCTCATCGCTCCATATATTACCTGGCGGATCAGTAAACCACTGGCAAAACAAGTGTCGGTACTTACGCATCAGCAAAATTTATTTCTCAGGAATATGGCCAGAAAAACCTGGAGTTTCTTCGAGTATTTTGTAGGGCCGGAAGATAATTGGCTGCCACCTGATAACTTTCAGGAGCAACCTGTTGTAGCCCTGGCGCATCGTACCTCTCCCACCAACATCGGAATTTCATTACTCGCTGGACTGACCGCCCGCGACTTTGGTTATTTAACCACAGGGCAGCTTATTGACCGAACCGCCAATACACTGCACACACTGCAAAAAATGGAGCGATACCGTGGTCATTTTTATAACTGGTATGATACCCAATCGTTGAATCCTTTATTCCCAAAATATATTTCAACAGTAGATAGTGGAAACCTGGCAGGGCATTTACTGGTGTTCCGGCAGGGTTTACTGGCAATACCCTATCAAAAAATAATCAACCCAAAATTATTTGAAGGCATTCAGGATACCCTTCGCGTGCTTGAGGGCACACTAAAAGATAAAGAAGCTGAGGTACTATATGCATTCAAGTCGGAGTTGGCAACAGCGAGCAACCCTAACTGGAATAAACCAGAAGAATTAATATCCGTTATTGAGTTATTAAAGAAAACCTATGCGCCTGTTGTTGACCGGCTAATCACCCGTCCTGAAAGTGAAAACTATTGGTGGAAGCATACACTTGAAACGCAACTAGCGCAAATAGAAAAAGAGCTTCAATTCTTTACGCCATGGGTATTATTGATGAATGTACCCGCTAAGTTCACAGATTTTAATTTGCCGCATCAAAAGTCAACCCTTAGCCGATTATTAAAAACAACCCGTAAATTATTGGCTGAAACCAATCGGCAGCAGGTTGCTGATAACACGCCCGAAGAAAACGAATGGCTTAGGTTATTTCAAACAGCATTAACAAAATCTGTTCATCAGGCAGAAGAACAGATTTTCATGGCTGAAAAACTTGCCCACCAGTGCAATGAACTTGCCGATGTTGCCTGGGACTTCCTGTTTGATAAATCAAGTAAACTGCTTACCATCGGCTACAACGTGCAGGAACATCGCATGGACGCAAGTTTTTATGATTTGCTCGCCTCTGAAATCAGGCTTTGTGTTTTCATCGGTATTGCGCAGGGAAAACTTCCTGAGGAAAGTTGGTTTGCGCTGGGGCGATTGCTAACCAACGTAGATGGTGTACCTATTCTGCTTTCCTGGAGTGGTTCCATGTTCGAATACCTGATGCCACTTTTAGTCATGCCTACTTACGAAAACACGTTGCTTGACCAGACCTCCAAAGCCTCCGTAATTTGTCAAATCAATTCCCAGATTAAATATGCGAAACAACCCGGTCAGCCCTGGGGAATTTCGGAGTCTGGTTACAATATGATCAGTGCTGAATCACATTATCAGTACCGTGCCTTTGGTGTTCCGGGCCTCGGATTGAAACGCGGACTGGAAGAAGATTCCGTTATTGCCCCGTATGCCACTGCGCTTGCGCTGATGGTAGCACCCGAAAAGGCTTGTAAAAACCTGGAACTGTTGCAGAAAAAAGGATTTGAAGGACGATATGGATTTTATGAAGCCATTGACTATACGCCATCTCGCTTGCCTCGGGGACAGACCCAAGCTATTGTATACTCCTTTATGGCTCATCATCAGGGAATGAGTTTACTCTCGCTGGCGTATTTGCTTCTTGACAAGCCCATGCAAAAATTATTTGAGGCAGAGCCGCAGTTTAAGGCCTCACTTTTATTGTTGCAGGAAAGAATTCCAAAAGCATCCACCTACTTTGCACACACCACCGATATTGCAGATCTTGATTATGCGGAATCTGGTGATGAAACCAGAATCATCAAAACGCCAGACACCAGCATACCCGAAGTACATTTATTGTCGAATGGCCGATACCACGTTATGATCACCAATGCCGGTGCCGGCTATAGCCGATGGAAAGACCTTGCCGTTACCCGCTGGCGCGAAGATGGAACACGTGATAACTGGGGAATGTTTTGTTATATCCGTGATTTAAAAAGTGATCTATACTGGTCAAATACACACCAACCCACACTTAAAAAAGCAGAAAAATACGAAGCTGCATTTTCACTGGGGCGAGCCGATTTTCATACTACCCACAACGGTATAGAAACGCATACAGCACTGGTTGTATCGCCCGAAGATGATATAGAAACAAGAAGGGTAAGCATAACCAACCATTCCAGCGTTCGCAGAACCGTTGAGGTAACCAGTTATGCAGAAATAGTGCTCGCGCCTGCCGCATCAGATTTGATTCAACCAGCCTTCAGCAACCTCTTTGTGCAAACTGAGATTCTCACCCATCAACATGCCATTCTTTGTACCCGCAGGCCGCGCTCGGCCGAGGAACATCCACCGTGGCTGTTTCATTTGATGAAAATACATGGCCAATACCCTGAGGCCGTATCGTACGAAACGGATCGGATGAAATTCATTGGCCGTGGGAGAACAACGGCTAAACCGCAAGCAATGGATCATTCAGATTCGTTATCGGGAAGTCAGGGTTCTGTATTGGATCCTATCGTTGCAATCCGTTACAGAATAACACTGGAGGCGGAAGAGACCCTATTAGTGGATATGGTAACCGGTGTTGCAGAAACCAGGGAGATCTGTGAAGGTCTGGTAGATAAATACCAGGATAAACATCATAAAGATCGTGTATTTGAACTGGCCTGGACACACAGCCAGGTAGTGCTGCGGCAGATCAATGCGTCAGCAGCGGATGCACAATTGTTCGGACGACTTGCAAGCTCCATACTGTTTTTAAATTCCTCACTGCGGGCAGATCCATACATCCTGATCAACAATCACCGGGGGCAATCGGGGTTGTGGGGCTACTCCATTTCAGGGGACTTACCTATTGTTCTTTTGAAAGTAGAGAAACAAAGTAATATGAATCTGGTAAGGCAACTTATTCAGGCGCATGCATACTGGCGTTTAAAAGGTCTTGCTGTTGACCTGGTTATCTGGAACGAAGAGCGCAACCTTTACCGGCAGAATTTTCAGGAAGATATTCAGGCATTGATTCCGGCAGAGCTAAGAGACCGCCAGGGGGGTATTTTTGTAAGGGTCTCCGATCAAATCTCCAATGAGGATCGGATATTATTTCAAACGGTAGCTCGTATTATTATTGCTGACCATGTAGGAACTTTAACGGACCACGCGAAACGCAAACCACTGGCAAAGTCGAATATCCCTTATCTTACCCCGGTACAAAGCTCTGCCCCAACGTTAACACCAGCTCCATTCCTTGATGACCTTGTCTTTTTTAATGGATCAGGAGGCTTTTCGCCTGATGGAAAAGAGTATGTTATTGTTGTGGACGATAAAAAGAAAACGCCCGCGCCCTGGGTGAATGTTATTGCGAATCCCCAGTTTGGAACGGTTGTTTCAGAAAGTGGTGCAGCCTACACCTGGACAGAAAATGCCCATGAATTAAGACTTACTCCTTGGCATAATGATCCGGTAAGTGACGCTTCGGGCGAAGCATTCTATCTTCGTGATTATGCGAGTGGCCATTTCTGGTCAACCTCACCGCTTCCAGCAGGAGGTAAAACTCCTTACATCACACGACATGGTTTTGGATATAGTGTCTTTGAACATATAGAAGATGGAATCTATTCTGAAATGCTTGTCTATGTAGATCTTGATTCGGCCGTCAAATTCACAGTACTTAAAATCCGGAATCAATCCGGTAGGGCCCGCAAGCTTTCTGCTACCGGCTATACCGAGTGGGTGCTGGGCGATAACAGAATGAAGACGGCCATGCATATTCAAACAGAAATTGATCCGGATAGCGGAGCTTTTTTTGCAAAAAATCCATACAATACTGAATTTTCTGATCGGGTTGCCTTTTTTGATGTTGATAAAACAAAGAAAACTTTTACTGCCGATCGTACTGAATTTATTGGCCGCAACGGCACCTTAAAAAATCCGGATGCAATGTCCCGGCAAAAACTTTCCGGAAAAATCGGACTGGCACTGGATCCCTGTGCAGCCATACAAGTACCGTTCGACCTGATTGATGGTGAGGAGTACGAAGTTATCTTCCGGCTTGGTGCCGCAAAGAATCATGCGGAGGCAAGTGCTCTTGCACGTCAATTCAAAGGAAGCATGGTGGCGCTCAAATCACTTGAACGAGTAAAAGAGTACTGGAAAAAAACGATTGGTGCATTACAGGTACAAACGCCTGATGCTGCCATTAATATTCTTACCAATGGCTGGTTAACCTACCAGGTTCTGTCATCCAGGCTTTGGGGCCGTAGCGGATTTTATCAATCAGGCGGTGCATTTGGTTTCAGGGATCAGTTACAGGATGTGCTGTCACTCCTTCATGTAGCGCCAGCCCTTACGCGTGAACAAATACTACTGTGTGCATCACGTCAGTTTAAGGAAGGTGATGTGCAACACTGGTGGCATCCGCCTTTCGGTCGCGGTGTTCGCACCCGGTGTTCTGATGACTATCTCTGGTTGCCTTTTGTTACCTCAATTTACATTGCCCATAGCGGAGACGCTGCCGTGCTGGATGAATCTATTCGTTTTCTGGAAGGACGTGCATTAAACCATGGAGAAGAATCGTATTACGATCTCCCCCTGAAATCCATTGAATCAGGCACACTATATGAGCATTGTGTTCGGGCAATAAAACATGGATTCCATTACGGTGAACATGGACTGCCCTTAATGGGTACCGGTGATTGGAATGATGGCCTGGATAAAGTAGGCCACGAGGGTAAAGGTGAAAGTGTGTGGATGGCATTTTTTCTTTATGAAATACTCACCAAATTCTCAGCGATTGCCTTGACCCGGGATGATGCAGCGTTTGCAGCGGATTGCAATAAGGAAGCGAGTCAGCTAAAGAAAAATATAGATAAACACGCATGGGATGGTGAATGGTATAAGCGTGCCTGGTTCGATAATGGTGAGCCGCTCGGATCAGCCGAAAATGAAGAATGTAAAATCGATTCCATTGCTCAGAGCTGGTCTGTTTTATCCGGAGCAGGCGATCCGAAACGGGTGCGTGTGGCTATGGAATCGGCATACAAAAACCTGGTGCAAAAAGAAGCAGGCATCATTCAATTATTAACACCAGCTTTTGATAAGTCTGATGGAAATCCGGGTTATATAAAAGGCTATGTGCCGGGTGTAAGGGAAAATGGCGGACAATACACACATGCTGCCATCTGGATGATACTTGCTTTTGCGCGACTGGGTGATACCGAACGGGTATGGGAATTACTAAACATGATTAATCCACTTAACCATAGCAAAACCCCGGAAGATATCGGCATCTATAAAGTAGAGCCTTATGTAGTAGCGGCCGATGTATATGCTCGTGAACCCCATGTAGGGCGCGGTGGCTGGACCTGGTATACCGGTTCGGCCGGCTGGATGTACCGGCTTATTACTGAATCTTTTCTGGGGCTGCAACAGCAGGGAAACAAACTAAAAGTAACGCCTTGCATTCCGTCCGACTGGAAATCATTTAAGGTGGATTACCGCTATAAGCAAACGAATTATCATATTGAAGTCATACATGAAAATACTTCAGCCGAAATGATTGTTACCGTGGATGGTATCAAACAGGAAGATAAATTGATCACGCTTATGGATGATGCAGTGGAGCACCAGGTTGAAATCATATATTAAACTTCAATGAAGCAGAAATATTCATTTAATGTAAGTCTACGACCAACTGCATCTAAACTCCTCCCTTGATCTTTTATTCTCTTATCAAGGAAATTAATAAAACCGTAAATTTAGATGCGCTGCGTCACCCTCCGCCCCACTCCGGCCAACGCCCGGGTGTATAAGGTGCCTGGTTGATTTGCAACTCGCGTTCCAATGCTTCGAGTGCAGCATGAACTTTTTTCATTTCAGCTAACAACGTAGTAAACTGCCGCGAGGCTATGGTAAACGATTCGGTATAAAGCTGCGGTACGGGCGAGGTTGAATTCCAAACAGCATATGCAATTCCTCCCACCCGGCTATTGATGGATGGCGTTGTTTCAAATTCCCGCCTCGCCTTACTGGCATCGCCATTTAATTGAATGCTCAAGTCATTGATTTGCCGACTGATGGCATAAGCCTTTTCCAATACTCCCGTTGGCATGGCCGGCATGTCTTGTGCCGCCAGGTTTGCGTGATCAACCCGTTGGTGCATGGTTCTCAGCAAATCACTCGTTGCACTGGTGGCCTTACGCAACCGGGTAACTTCTTTATAAAAGGCAACATTTTGCTCCATATCAACGGGCAGGCTGTTCTGTTCCAACAACTTGCAAGAGAACGATACAGGACCGGCTATTTCTGTAAACACACCATCAACATACTTCGACAACGTAACGGTGTACCGGCCAGGCATGGCCAGGTGCCCGACCTCCGAACTTCCAAACAACACATCCGGTGCAGGAACGTACCGGTTGTTAACGGGTGCCGGGGTGTTGTGCCGGAAATCCCAAACGATGCGCTGCAAGCCTTTCTTGGCCGGTGCCTTGATGTGCCGCACCACGTCACCCGCCTGATCTTTAATGGTAAACAGTAAATAAGGATCGGGTTGATTATCCTCCAGGCGCAGGCTGTCGATACCCGGATAGTACACATTTTGTTTTTTATCGGCTTTCGCTTTCTCAGCCTCCTTCCGGATGTCTTTCAGTTTTTTTATATCTTCTTTCAGGTAGTAAGAAAACACGGCTCCTACGGGCGGGTTGGGCGCTGCATAATAGCTGCTGCCTAAATGCCCTTTATCGCGTAAGCCAAGCGGATAGCGCTCAATAAACATCAGGCTTTCTTTTACAGGAAAAATGATAGCGGGCTTGTCGAGGTCTTCTTTTTTGAGGTTGCGCAAGAGGGAGTAATCATCGAGGATGTAAAACCCACGTCCGAAAGTTCCCAACACCAGGTCGTTCTCCCTGCGCTGAATTTCCAGATCGCGAACCGCTATCGTTGGTAACCCCGATTTAAGCTGCGTCCAACCTTGTCCGCCTGAATTTGAAAAGAATACTCCAAACTCAGTGCCGACAAACAATAAGTTCGGATCAACATGATCTTCGGCAATCGAGTAAACACTGCCTCTTACCGGCAAGTTGGATTGAATGGCGCGCCAGGTTTTTCCGGCATCGGTGGTTTTTAACACATACGGTTTGAAGTCGCCATACCGGTGATGGTTAAAGCAAACATAAGCCGTGTTTTTGTCGTGAAGTGATGCGATGATCTGGTGTACATAGCTGCGTTGCGGAACACCCGGCAGGTTATCAAACTTTGTCCAACTCTTTCCGCCATCGGTCGTAAGCTGAATGAGTCCGTCATCGGTACCCACCCAGATCATATTGGGATCAAATTTCGATTCGGCTATGGACGTAAGTTGCCCGTAAATATCCGTACTGCCGTTCTTGGCAATAGCATCTACCGACCACACCTTGCCCATAATCGGCAGGCGGTTGCGATCAATCTGCCGGCTTAAATCCGGACTGATCACCGTCCAGGAATTTCCTCGGTCATCGGTACGCAACAGTTTATTGGCGCCAAAGTACAACCGGGTGGGGCTATGCTGACTGATGAGCAGGGGCGCATCCCAATTCCAGCGGTACGCCTCGCCTTCTTTCTCAATCGGCTTGATGGGTAAGTACTCTCCGCTTTTTCGATCAAAGCGCACAAGACCACCATACTGACTTTGTGCATAAACAATGTCAGGATTAGTTGGATCAACCTGCGTTTCAAATCCATCTCCCAGGGAGGTTACATACCAATCGGCATTCACAATACCGTTGGCGGAAGTAGTACGGCTTGGGCCACCGAGACTTAAGTTATCTTGCGTTCCGCCATGCACGCCATAAAACGGATAAGCGTTGTCGGTTGAAACCTTGTAAAATTGTGTTACCGGTAAATTGGATTTAAAATCCCAGGTCTTCGCGAAATCAAACGTTTCATAAATGCCGCCATCACATCCCACCAACAAATGATTTGGATCTTTCGGATTGATCCAGATGCTGTGGTTATCGATGTGTTTGTTTAACTCACCCAGATTAGAAACCGTTTTCCCTCCGTCATGACTGACGATATAATACGTGTCGGTAATATAAAGCCGGTCAACGTTGTGCGGATCGCACACTACCTCCTGATAATAATTGCCTGAAGTGTAAAACGGATTTCGTTTTTCCCAGCTTGCACCACGGTCGGCCGTTCGGTAAATCCCGCCTTTGTTATCCGAAGCCTCAACCACGGCAAACAATACATCGGGATTAACCGGACTGATGGCT
>CAZOYJ010000098.1:0-12446 GCA_964583905.1 uncultured Roseivirgaceae bacterium | reverse complement strand
TTACGTATTTTATGGATGGTCGTATGCCCGTAATGGAAGTGAGGTTGCAGGAAGTATTCGGGTTACTGGATACGCCTGCCGTTAATCAGGGAAAAATAAAAGTGCTGCTGCATTTGCTTTCGCCTGGTTATAAACCCGTTCAGGTGACCCAGGATTTAAAAAGTTTCTGGCATACTACCTATCATGAGGTACGCAAGGAACTTCGCATGCGCTATCCAAAACATTCCTGGCCGGAAGATCCGTGGACGGCCCAGGCTGTACGGGGTGTGCGTAAGAAAATGAACTAAGGCGTAACTACTGATCAGGGGTGTAATTCCAGTACGGTCATGTGCATCGGGGCGATAACCAACGTATCGGATAACCGGTGTGTTCCTGTGGTAAGCACATCCGTAGCGCGTATGAAATTCCGCGTTCGTTCATGATACCGACTAAAGTCAATCGACATTTCCTTGTCGGATGTATTCATGATGCACATGATCGTTTGCGTGTCGTCATAGCGGAAGTAAACGTACACGCCATCTACCGGAAGGTAATGCATAAATTTTCCGGTTTTTAGGGCTGATGATTGTTTTCTGAAGTTGGCCAGTGTGCGGATGAGGGAATATACTTCCTGTTCATCTTTCGTGCGACCTTGTTCGGTAAATTTATTCACGGTGTCATTCGGCCATCCACCGGGAAAGTCGAGGCGAACCCAACCATCCGGATTAGTGAATCCTTTCATCAGAATTTCACCACCGTAGTACATTTGGGGAACACCCCGAAACGTGAGCAACCAGGAAAAGGCGACTTTCACTTTCTTTACATCTTCACCAAAGGTCGAAAAGTTACGGGCAATATCATGATTGTCTAAAAAGATCACCTGGCGCATCGGATCTTTATACACGATATCGTTCGTTGCCGTTTGATAGAGTTTGTTTACACCTTCGGTCCAGCCAAATGGCTCATTTAACGCAGGGTTAATCCCATAAAACAACGTTTGAAAATCGGTAGTGGCCGGCAGGTTGCTTTTGAATGGAATATCAAGATTGTTTTCGGTAAAGTAGGCCTGGTTGATAACACCGTGTACCCACGTTTCCCCAAACAAGGATAGGTTGGGGTATTCATCCAGCAACGCCTTGTTGCATCGGTTCATAAATTCCAGATCGTTGTAGGAATACGTGTCAATGCGCCAGCCGTCCACACCAAATTCTTCAACACTCCAGATGGCATGGTCGATCAGGTAATTGGCAACAAACGGATTATGATGGTTTAAATCGGGCATCATGCGGGTAAACCAGCCATCGGCCATAATTTTTTTTTCGGATGACGGTGCATAAAGGTCGAAGAGGGTTTGTTCCTTATAGCTGGTGCCGGTATAGGCAGGCCATTCGTGAAGCCAATCGTTCATAGGTTTATCCTGAACGGTAAAGTGATAAAAACCAACGTGGTTATATACGGCATCCTGGATCAGTTTCATTCCGCGCGTATGGAGTTCATCGCTGAGTTTTTTATACATTTCATGGCCACCGAGCCGGGGTTCAATTACATAATGATTGGTAAAGGCATACCCGTGTTCGGTACGGTTGGGCATGTCGTTCTGAATAACGGGTGTCATCCATAAAGACGTTACCCCCAGGTCATTCAGGTAATCCAGGTGGTTGATCACGCCTTGCAAATCGCCCCCGTGGCGGTCATAAATCTCTGCCCGGTTAAGCGATTGATCGCGCAAACCGGCAATTTTGTCGTTGGTAGGATCGCCATTACTAAACCGGTCGGGGATGAGCAGGTAAATAAAATCTTCGGACGTAACGCCCTGCGCAAATGCAGTGCCCCGGCCGGGTCGCCTGGGTTTAATCACAAAGTCGATTGATGTGGTTGTTTTTTTGGATTTAATCTGAATCGGAAATTTTCCGGGCACCGTCTGCTCGGCTATGGTGATGTCGAGAAAGATGTAGTTTTCGTTTTCCGGAAACAGAATTTTCTGCACGGTAATGCCGGGATAATTCAGGGTTACGGTGGGTTTATCGCGGCCAATGGATTTTCCATATACCATCAGTTGAATGGTGTTGTGGTTCATGCCGGCCCACCAGTTGGGCGGGTAAACAGCGGGTTGCTGGGCAACCGAACCTATACAGGAAATCAATGCGAGCAGGAAGGTGAACGTTGCTTTCATACGAATCGGATTAATCGAAAGCCAATATAAGGGTCAACGGTTCAATCCTGAAGAGTTCTGATAAAAATCAGCTGATTAATCGCTCAGAATTTCTATTTCGATACGGTTGTTTAACCGGGTGGCGGCTGCTGTTCCCGGTTTCATCAACATGGCTGTTCCACCCCATGCGTATACATCAATCCGGTTTTTATCTATCCCGTTATCCACCAGGTAAGACTTAATGGTTTCGGCACGCATTCGCGATAAATCCTTGGCCGAACCGTTTCTGGACAGCGACCGGGCCATGTTAAAATAATTGCGGTCGTTGCCGAGTGTAGTGATGCGGATATTCTTTTCGGTGCCGTTGTTGTGGCCGTGGATTTTGATTTTATAATTCAGGTTGAGTCTCATCATGTGCACCAGTTCATCCAATTCGGGTTTTGATCTAGGCAGCATGATCACGGCATCTTTGTAAAAGGTTACATTGTACATCACGGAGATGTTGCCCTTCTGCAACCGCTCCAGCGTAAACGGAATTACCCAGGCGCCATGTTCATCCTGGTAGGCGCCTTCGGTTGTGGAGGGATCGTTGTAATCCACCAATTTAACCTCCTCCTTGTATCCAAAAATTTCGCAGACCAGGGTTATCGACCGGTCTTCCCGTGAAGGTCTAAGTACGTCAACGTACTGGTGAGCATTGTAGGTAGCCAAGTCTCGACCTTGTGCCCGATCAACATTATAAATTCGACCGGAGATTTCCTGTCCTTCCGTGGTGCTTAGTACGAATTTGAAAAATTTCCCGCGCGCTACGGGTTTAACGATGCCTTCAAACGTAATGGCTGGTTTTTCTTCTGCAGCAGGAAGGTAGTCATCGGATTCTGTTTCAGCTTCAACAACGGGTGATTCCGTAATTATCTCCGGCAGCGAAATATCGGGTTCTTTGATGATCTGTACTTCAGCGGGTTTGGTTTGTGTGCCGGAATACATCCACGCATCGTTGAATTCGGTTTCGCGTTGCAGGCGGATGGTTAATTCGGAGGCCAGTTTCCGGTCTTGGGTTTTCAACACGTACACGTAATACAGTTTGTTGGCCTCATTCCGGATATAGGTGGCATCGTAATGCATGCTGCGCGCGTACCCGGTAAATTTTGTTGCGGCTGATTCATCGGCAAAGGAACCGATGACCACGTAGTAATCTTGTGCGCCAGCGTTGGTTGAGCCCAGTATAATCAGCAGAATTGCACATCGGATTACGGAGAGGTTCATAGTGTGCAGATTGGTTCCATGAAGATAAGAAGGTTAGCGTAAGTTTCCATGCATTTTCAGGTACATTTTAGAAAATCCACCCCTATAAGCAGTTGGCGATATACAACTTCATGATGCAATTTCGCTACAAATTCAATTGAAGAAGAGATTACGCCAAACAATCAACTCAGCATCGATAGCAATTATGAAAACCCACCACTTCAAACTATTAAGTCTGGGGCCGACTATTGGAAACTGGAACTGTCCGGAGAGTAAATCAACTTTAGGTTAGGTTAAGTAAGCGCCAGGTGCCCGGTTATTGATCGCGGGCACTTTTTATTTCTGGTTTTGTTTGTTTGGGTTCAATCCATAACTTTAAAAGCTAACCTTATGGATCAACTTATGTATACCTACTTACTTACTTTACGCATCCTGCATATTGCCTGTAGTGTGTTTTGGGCAGGCGCTGCTTTGTTTATGGCCTTTTATTTTGTGCCTGCTGTGGAACGGTCGGGGCCGGATGGGGGTAAAATCACACAAGCCATCATGTCAACCAACAAACTTCCGGTAGTCATGCTGACCACCGCGTTCATCACCATTCTTTCCGGCATCCTGCTGATGTGGGAGCTGAGCTTTGGTTTTACCGGTAGTTGGTTCACAACGAAATACGGTACAACCCTTACCCTTGGAAGTGTAACCGCGTTCCTTGCATTTCTGTTGGGCTTCTTCATTAACCGCCCCGGTGCAAATCGCATGAAAGCCATTGGAAGCACCCTTGCCAAACGCGGTGGGCCACCCTTGCCGGAAGAGTTGGCTGAGCTGATGAAAATCCGCTCGCGCGTTTTTCTTTCAACCCGAATGATTGCCTACCTGCTGCTGGTTTCCATTGTAACCATGGGAATAGCTCGCTATGTATGAAGCTGGAGCGCTTCCTGTTTCGAAACATCGCCTTCTATTTTGCCGGCTTCCTCCTGTTGGCGGTACTCGCCTTTTGGCCTAATTATTTTGGCCGGTTGTTCAGCCGGATGGAAATTCACTTTCATGCGCATGGCATCTCCATGACTCTGTGGTGTGTGATGCTCATCGCGCAGGCTACGTTGATCCGTTACGGAAAAAATAAATTCCACCGCGCGATCGGAAAAGTTTCGTATGTGCTTGTCCCGGTTATTATTATTTCAACACTGAGTTTACTACACCACCAACTTAAAGACGCTCCGATATTCGGGGCTCGGCAGTATTATTTCATGGCACTGGTGCTAAATGCCTTACTTGTGTTTGGCGTATTTTACGGATTGGCCATCGGGTACAAACACAAGCCTGCAGTTCATGCCCGGTTTATGCTTTGTACGATTTTCCCCTTGTTTACCCCGGTTACCGACCGGTTGATTGCCTTTCACCTTAAGCCTTTGATTGGAATGGTGCCCGTTGTTGCAGGCGGCCCCATGCTCCCGGTTATCGGGTTTGTTCTGGCGGATTTAATGTTAATCGGCCTGAGCCTCTGGGATTGGCGGACACACAAACGATTCGATGTTTTTCCGGTTGCCCTGCTGGTGTTGTTAGCGTACCATATTTCTGTTTTCACGTTCTTCCGGGTTGGTTTCTGGCAATCGTTTGGAAATTGGTTTATGAGTTTTGGGTGGTCGTAGGGGTGAGTAGTTGGCAACACTTTGTGCAGCCCGAGAAAGGGGGGAGGTGATTTTAAATTCCGGATTCCGGATTGTACTCGCATTTGTTGGCCGTTACTTCGAGAAGGAGTATAAACTTTTTACGTGTTGGCTTCTGAAGTTACTTTTTAAAACTGACTATTTTGCTGGAAGCGGGAAAATCGTTTTTGTTTTATACAACCCGAAGCCTTAGAACCCTTTCGGTATCCAGAGTTGGAAGAACAACAGGGATCATTGTTTTGAACATGGTAGCTTGCACTCCTTATGTTCCGACAGGTTGCTTTACGGAAGCAGCATGAGGTATGGGCGATAAAAATCAGCAAAGTGCACTTGCCGGTCACTTTTCTGCAGTAAAGAGCGTGATGGTCTTATTGCTGACCAGGGGTTGCGCCCAGAATCCGATGCTTAGAATATAACTCAATGTTACCATATTCATCAACATGGCTGCTTTTAGGTTTACCAGATCTGCCAGTCCGCCAATTAAAAGTTGAACAACCGCTCCGCCCATAATGCCGGTCATGAGAATGCCGGCAAATGATCCGTGGTGCCGGTTAACGGAATTTAAGGCGAGCGAAATGATGATGGGGTACATCACCGACATGAAAAATCCGGTGGCGGGCAATAAATACAACGCCATTTTTGCATTACCGAAAAGTCCGAGTAGAAAACTTGCCATAGTCAGTATGGTGAACCAACGCAAAATGATTTTACTGTTAAAAAGTTTCAGCAGCACTAACCCCAGCACTCCGCCCAGCGTCATCAGTCCCCAGTAGCTGGCTACGGCATTAGCTCCCGTGGTTTCGTAATCGTATCCGTGATAATCCGCAAGAAACTTGGATAACCAATAGGAGATTCCCTGTTCGGTTCCTACATAGGCAAAGATGCCGAGAAAGAAAAGCATTACCGTTTTGTTGCGAAACAGCTCAAGGTAATCGTTTACGGCACCTGATTTTTCATCACGCTTTAATTCCACTTTTGGAAACCGGGTCAGCGCAATCACCACAATCATCCCTAAACTGATCAGCGCAAAAACGGAATACAATGCCACCCAAGAGAGATCCTCAGGTGTTAGGGTATTCAACAATTGCAAAACGGCACCCTTCCCATCCGGTGCGTGTACATGGGTAACAATCCACGTATATAATTGCGGACTTACAAAAGAGGCCAGTCCGAATGCCAGCTGTGCCAACACGGAGTTAAAGGCATAATGCTCTTCACCTCCGGTAACCCGCAGCAATGGGTTAATGATTACCTGTAACATGGCCAGGCTTGTGCCGATGGTAAAGAGTGAAATCAGGTATACGCGAAACCCGGGAAATGCCGCAAACATAAGGGCGCCACCCATACAGAGCGCAAATGCCGCTACTAACATTTTTTTCTCCCGGTATTGCTCAACCAGTATGCCTGAAGGAATGGACATGATGCCGTATGCAATGAAAAAAGAAAATGGCAACAGTCCAGCCATTGTTTCGGTAAGCTTAAAGCTATTGGTAACGCTGGGATTTAGCGCCCCCAAAATATTTGTAAAGAAGGATATTATAAAAAAGATCAGAATCAGTAATCCTAATTTAAAATAGCTGCGTTGCGATGGGTTAGTCATAACGAATGTCTGTTTCTCATTTTACGTTCCAGCCAAGATACTCAAATCAGCATTTTTGCGGCCAAGAAAACCCACAAAGGTTAGGGCAAGAACATCCACGGTACACCAACACTATGCCTGTGAGCGAGGCGGAAGGGGAAAGAATATGCTTGTTTTGGCTGCATAGGATTCAAAGACCGGATTACCCTTGTACTTGCGTTCCAGCATGGGCACACCAGAAACATAGCGCACAAGATATGTTATGGTAATGGGGCCGATGATGGTCCACCAGCTGCCCGCTATGGATAACGCCAGCAAGAATATTCCCCACCATTGTACCACTTCACCAAAATAATTTGGGTGGCGGGTGTAGCGCCACAAACCGGTTTGAATGATCTTACCCGTATTTGCCGGATTGTTTTTGAATTGCTGAAGTTGGTAGTCGCCCACACCCTCAAAATAAAAGCCAATAAGCCAGAGGGTGACACCCAGTGCGTCCAGCACATGAAAGCCACTGAACGCAGCATGGTTGATAAAAAGAACAGGAAGAACGGTGAGGTATAGAAAGAAACCCTGTAACAAAAACACTTGTACGAAACTGCGAACGTAAAAATTCTTCCACGCGTTGCGCCACTGAAGGTAGCGGAAATCTTCCGGCTTGCCGGCATTGCGTTTATAGATGTGCCATGATAAGCGTAATCCCCAAACGGTAACCAGTGCATTCACGAGCAACGCACGCGGATGATTCTCCGAGAGAAAAAAGGCAAGCCAGGCCAGCAGCACAAAACCCAAACCCCAGGCGATGTCTGCTACATCGTTTCGCTTTTTAAGAATGGAAACACCAAACCAGACGCAGGCATACAGGAATATCGCCAACGCAAGCAGTACGTAATAGTTCATACGGCAAAGCGCATGGCTACAAAATACGTGACGATGGACACACTGGCCGCCAGCACTGTTCCCCAGATCATATCCACGATAACGACCGTAAGGGGCCAGTCTTTAAGCGTGGCCAGGTTGGTGAGGTCGTATGTGGCGTAGGTGATCAGTCCGAAGAAAGCGCCATACCACAGGGCTTTCGTCCATTCTCTTTTTTCAACAGCCGGCTCAATCACAAATACCACCAGGCCGGCCAGAAACAGCAAGTAAAAGAGGATAGCAGCAATCCAGTTAACATCGCTTTTCATGAGGAAGCCGATCTGGTTTTTGTAAAAAGTACGGGCAATGAGGCCTAGCCACAGCATATCCATGGCGAAGAAGACGGGTAAGGCGATAAGATACAGTTTGGCGAACATAGGTTATGGATAAAATGATTGTTACTGTGGCGTTAACAAAGATAGCTGGCGGAAGTTATGAGTAGCATACAAAGCCCCTGAAAAGTAACGCATTGAATACCAGTTGCACAAAAAAATACTCCGAAGAGTCCCTTTCGTTTTGATGCTCGGCATCCATATAGGGCAACTGCGTAAGTTAACCCCTCAACGTCACTCGTCAGACTCGCACAGCGTGCAACTACCCTACATCCACCGTATTATTTTCCATCTGGAAAATGGATGGTAGTTTGGAGGTGCTGTCAAAACTTACCCCAAGGTCTTTGATAATGCCGGTATGTAAGCTGTATACCCAACCGTGAACTACCGGTTCATTGCGTTCGCGCCATGCATTCTGGATAATTGAAGTTTTGGTAAGGTCGAATACCTGCTCAATAACATTCAGCTCTACCAGGCGGTTAAAGCGCGCTTCTTCATCGGCTATGCCATCCAACTCTTTCGTGTGTACCCGGTACACATCTTTAATGTTGCGCAACCAGTTGTCGATCAGGCCAAACTGCTGGTTGCCCATGGCTGCTTTTACGCCTCCGCAACCATAATGCCCGCATACAATAACATGTTTTACATGGAGTACACTTACAGCGTAGTCCAGTACGCTAAGCATATTCATATCGGTGTGCACCACCATGTTGGCGATGTTGCGGTGAACGAAGATTTCACCGGGTTTGGTGCGGGTTATTTCGTTGGCCGGAACGCGGCTGTCGGAGCACCCGATCCAGAGGATTTGGGGTTGCTGACCTTTGGCGAGATTGGAAAAGAAATCGGCATCTTCCTGAAGCTTTTCCTGAACCCATTTTTTGTTGCCTTCTAATAGGGCATTGTAGGTATCCATAAATTTTTATTTATCCGGTTGCTAGTTTTTGTTCTTCTAGTGAAACTTCCTGGAAGTCGGGCTCCACATCCGTAACTTTCCAGAAATATTTAGCGGCATAAAACAGGAGTGTGCCTGCGATAACCGCAATATTTAAGTCGATTACTACGGTTACTACCGTAGTAAAGGCGATAAAAAACAACTGTACATTTCGCTGAGGCGAACGGTACCATTGTTTGGCCAGGTAGTATTTCGGAAAGTCCTTGTCGCTTACATCCAGTCCTGCTTTGAACAGCACTCCGATAAATACAGCAGCCGGTACGAGGGCCAATAAATCTTTAAAGAGGAGTATACTCATCAATGCAAAAACACCCAGCAGCACACCGGCCAGCCGCGATTGAGCGCCTTCTTTTATCAGGAGCACGGAGCGTATGGTGGCTTGTGCCCCGGGTATACCCTGGAAAATGCCCGCGATGCTGTTTCCCAGGCCTTGTGCTACCAGTTCTTTATTCAGGTTTGATTTTTCCTGGGTCATCTTATCAATCACCAGTGCGGTAAGCAATGAGTCAAGGTAGGCCAACAAGGCTAATTGCAACGCGAAGGGCAAAGCCATCATGATGTATTCAACGGAGAAAATATCAATCGGGAAATACCCAACTACCATGCTCCGGAACTCCTGGAAAGAACTTAGTGTATTGCCCAGTTCAACTTTCTGAACCCCAATTTTAAAGAGGGCCACCAGGGTGGTCATGATAATGATGGAAAACAATACTCCGGAGAATATGGCTTTTACCTGGGGGCGCAGTCGCACTTTGCGCGTGAACAGGACAATCAGGTAGATTAGGGCGAAGGTTGAGAAGGCAAGGCCAAGGTTTAGCAGGATGCCGCCTTCCATCAGTGGCCTTCCGTTTACCGCAAAGATCTTTATCAATTGATCATACCAGATCAATACGGCAATGCCATTCATAAAGCCGAGTATAATTACATTCGGAACCAGTTTAATCAGTTTACCAACCTGGGCAAACCCGGCAAGGATCAGGATCACGCCATTGAGAATAAACACCAGGGTAATGAATTGTTCGGCCAGTTCTTTTACCGGAAATTGATCGTAAGCAAAGGCAATGGTTAGGGCCGCAATGGCCGTCATGGGCGCGGTAGGGCCCGAGGCCTGGATGCGTGTACCTCCAAAAATGGAGGTAATGATGGGGATTACGGCCGCACCTATCATGCCGGCAAAGGCCCCGCGGCCAGACATCACACCAAATGCAGCACCTAATGAGATGGCAGCAAAACTAACTGTTAGACCTGCAGTAATATCAGGTAAAAGTCTCCTGAAAAACATTCCTTGTTTTATTTATCGTTTGTATGAAATGGATTTTTCCTTGTGGAAAAGGCTGATTGCGCAATTATGCGCGAGGGTTGAGTTGTTCGGGGGGCGGTGAAAAGATTTCGCGGAAGCAGGATAACAGATTTGTGGTGTTACTCCCTGCCGTAGTATTACTGAGGGGAGAATGGTTCACCAGTTGCACCCGGATATAGGATTGAATATAATCGTTCGAGTCGGTTTCAATTTCGATGGAAGTTTCGCCCGACACGTCTCTTTCTTCTTCAAAACCAGTACCGGAGAGAAACTTAACCATCGATTCAAATAACGGGTAGTTCTTTTTTTCCAATTCCAGGGCGTTCATCTCGGTCAGCAAAAAGCTTAAATTCAGAAATACGATTCCTGTAAGGAGTGCCAGGGGCTTGGAGATTTTTGGATTTCTGAAGATCATACCCTGTAAAAATACGTCATTTTTGACAATCTCAGTTAGAATATCTTTATTGAACGGCTAATAAACCGTTTATGAAACAACCTGATGCGTTAAACCTCGTAGCCGATTTTCATCGCACCTTCAAACACCCGATTTTAGAGCAGCCTGCCATACCTTCCGAAAACAGGTGCCAGCTTCGGGTGGCTTTGTTGAATGAGGAAGTTAAGGAATTGGAAGTAGCCATTTTGGAGAACGATATCGTGGGTATTGCCGATGCTCTTTGCGACATCCAATATGTTCTTTCAGGGGCCATTCTTGAGTTTGGATTAGGAGAGAAATTTAAAGCCCTCTTTGAGGAGGTTCAGCGTTCCAATATGAGTAAGGCCTGTACCTCCGAAGAAGAAGCCATTCAAACCGTTAATCACTACCGTGAAAAAGATGGCACCGAATGTTACTACCAACATGCGGGGAACAAATGGCTGGTCTACCGGAAATCGGATAACAAAACCATAAAATCCATCGGCTATTCCCCGGCCAATCTGGAGCGCATCTTACATCAGATGTAAAACTCAATTTGGAAATCCACTTCACTGCCCCTGATTTGAAGGGGGTTTAAGGCCAGTATAGTGGCCTCATTATACGCTTTAATGAATTCGTTTCGGCTGATGCGCAGCTTGCTTTTTCCGGGCGCGATCTTATAATATTGCATCCGGCCCGATTTATTCGAAGCAGCCCGGTAAACCAGGGTGGTTACCAGGGGAATGGGTGAAGGAACGTAACGCACAAAATCTTAGTTTAACGTGTGTATTTTTACACAAAGAAAAGCTTATTCTGGCTATTGAACGCCATGTCAGGATCAAAATTTCACAGCAATTGAACTATATGGTATGGATTTGAAGGAAGCCGGCAGGGCCGGCCAACCTGGAGGTTGGGAATGCACCCGGAGTTTCAGGATGAAGGCGTTATTCGAGAGAGTTAATGGTTACCCAATACCGGTAGGCAACCAAGGCTTGTTCCCATTTTTTAAGTTTGGTCAGGTCTCGCTTGCTGAAACGGGGCAGGAAAATCTTGTTAAGCCTCGCCAAAGTTTTAAACACTATTCTTCGCATGGTAAATTAAATTTACGAAACAGGACAATATCGATTAATCATTATCTTTAAGACTTTAAACAATCTGTTATACAATATTATGGAATATTTGCAACCTAGTCCTTTCCTCGTTGCCTGGCACAATGTCATGATCATAGGGGCCATCATTATGTTTACGTTAGGCATTGTCATTTACCTTGTGCATAACCTTAAAGTTGCTGCGATCAAGGAATATCATCTGAAATACGACTACCTCAATAAGAATGAAATCAGGGTGTATAAATACACCTTCCTTTGCTTCGGTCTGGCAGCCATGTTTGCCGTTAACCTCTATGGAATGCACTCGGTGTTTGAAATGGGCATCTGGTTTTACGTCCGGTTATTCATGTCTATTGCAGGTGGTACATTAATTGGTTACATATCATACCTGGTGTTGGAATATTATTACCCTTCGCGGCTCGACAAAAAACTGAAACGGTGGCGTTACACCCCGCGGATAAACCCAAAAACTGGGAACAAAATGCGGTTGTTAAGTGAAGAAGAAGAAGATGTTCACCTGGATGAAGGGATGTTGGCGGAAGAGCATGTATTTTCAATTGATTATGACGTTTGGATTGACGAAAAAACGGGGGAGGTAAAAATCGAGAAATACGAAGGGCGCCTGCAGGCGTTGCGGTGCAACAGTTGTGGGTTCTATACCATGCGCATTATTAAGGAAGAGGTGGTGCGGGCTCCCGAAGGTACAACCCCCGGGGAACTGGTAAAACGGTACGAATGCAGTTATTGTAAATCCATCCGGGCCACGTCACACAATATTTCAACCAAAGAAGTGGACGATTATAA
>CAZOYJ010000097.1:0-12458 GCA_964583905.1 uncultured Roseivirgaceae bacterium | reverse complement strand
GGCTACGGCTGAAAAAGTTTTTTTGATCCGGCTGAACCACACCGGAATAACTTCTCCGGTAATTGATTTCCTCGAAAATGACATTCTCCAAAAAGCCGGTGTGGGCATTCGCGATGACATCAAAGCGCTGAGCAAACTGGCGCAGTTTCGGGCCGGTGGTTTTACTGAGCTCTCGTCTCTCGCCCGCGAAGCCGGTCTGCAAGTGGAGAGTGTAAAAAAGTTGGCAGCACTTCTGTTGGGTTTCCGAATTTCCAAGGGTGCACAAACCTCAAACTGGGATGCGCCAACCCTCACCCAAAAACAACTGGAGTATGCGGCTACCGATGCGTGGGTGTGTTTGGAGATTTATAAAAAGTTAAATAAAAATCTAAACCTCCAAGGTCTTTGAGACCTTGGAGGTTTGTAGGTTGTAGGAGGTTTATATAAATAAAAAATGGAGCCCGGAAAATATTATCACCTTTATACTCATGCCAATGGAACGGAGAATCTGTTCAGGTCTGATGAAAATTTCCGGTATTTTCTGAATCAATATCAAAAATATATTCTACCGGTTGCCGACACGTTGGCGTACTGCCTTATGCCAAACCATATTCACTTCCTTATACGATTTAAATACACATCAATAACCAAAGATAATAACTCGGAAAACGTTGACTTGGAGAAGAAAAATCGAAAATCATCTCAGCCTTTCAGTAATTTATTTAATTCCTATACCAAAGCTTATAATAAAATGTATGCCCGAATGGGTAGTTTGTTCATTCCCAATTTTAAACGAAAGGAGGTTTCCTCTGATCAGTACCTAACCCGAATAATCCTTTATATTCATTTGAACCCTGTACACCACCGATTTGTAGCACATCCGGCTGACTGGCAATGGAGCTCCTTCTCAATCATACTGAATACCGATGAGACATGGCTTAAAAGGAACGAGGTTATTCATTGGTTTGGAAACCGGAATGAATTTATCGGTTTACATGAGACCTCATGACCTCCAAAGTCTTAAAGACCTTGTAGGTTTATTAAACTAATTCGCACATCGTGATGTAAGGCCGACAACAATCTTAATCGCTCCATCAACTCCGCCTGATCTTTCAACCGAACGCTTAGTTTCAGTTCTGCACGTTCGTTAAAAACTTGATCCCTAACGGTCAAATCAAATTCCTTCACCAATCGCATCACCTCAGGCGAGCAGGTATAACCATAATCCAGCGTAAGTTCAACTTCAACCTCCCGAACAACTATTTGTGTCTGGCTTATGGCATCGGCTGAAGCCATGCGGTAGGCATTGATCAATCCGCCAACGCCAAGCTTGATTCCACCAAAATACCGGACCACCACAACCAGCACGTTGGTCAGATCATGCGAACGGATTTGCCCGAGAATCGGATCACCTGCTGAATGCTTCGGTTCACCATCATCGTTTGCCCTGAACTTACTTTTATCCGCACCCAACACCCAGGCATAGCAATGGTGCCGGGCATCGAAATACTCCTTTTTTAGCTGCTGAAGAACCCGGCTAATCTCGGCCTCAGTCGTTACGGGGTAGGCAAAAGCGAGGAATTTGCTGCCCTTTTCCCGGTATAACCCCGTGGCTGGGGCTGAAATCGTTCGAAAAGAAAATGCCGGATTATGCAACGTTCGCGGATGAATTTGCGTCAAAGAAACGGAACCCAAACAGGCGATGCAACCTTTATGTCAATAGCCTGTCTGTAACCTGAAATCTAACTATTCCACCATGAAAAAAATCTTATTCCTCGGTTCATTTCTTTTTTCCGTATGGTTTGTGTCAGCACAAAACCGCGAAACCATTACGGTTGATACCTTTAACAAAATCTCGTTTGGCGTACCCGGAAAAGCTTACGTAAAACAAGGGTCTACTCAAAAAGTGGAGCTCGAGGGCAGCCGGGATGCTATGGACCGCGTGGAAGTAATTGTGGATGGGGGGCAGTTGAAAATCCGGCAAAAAGAGAGATGGGGTAACTGGAACTGGGGGCGTGAAGACCGTATTACGGCCTATATTACCGTTAAAGACATTCGCGCGTTGGCGGTGGCCGGATCGGGCGACATGGAAGTGCAAACTAAAATTGTTACTGGTAACCTCGATCTGAAAGTCAGCGGATCGGGTTCATTGAAAGCCGAAATGGAAGCTGACGATGTGCTGGCAAATGTTTCCGGTTCAGGGATGATCCGGATGCGGGGCAAATGCAATAACCTGGAAAGCAGCATCAGCGGTTCGGGTGATGTGGAGGCTAATGTTTCCATTGCCCGCAAACTTGACGCAAAAATTGCAGGATCGGGTAATCTTATTGCTTCCGGCAAAGCCAGTTCTGTTAAAGTAACCATCAGTGGTTCGGGTAATGTTCGGGCTGGCGATTTGGAAGCCGATGTATGTGAAGTAAAGATTGCCGGATCGGGCAGTGTTGAAGTGAATGTGAAAAATGAACTTAACGCCAACATTAGCGGCAGCGGCAGCGTGCGCTACAAGGGCAATCCGAATCACGTAAACACCAGCGCGAGCGGGAGTGGCAAAGTGAGGAAGATTTCATGATCTAGTTCAGGAAAATTAAATATATAAGTAAAGCGGAATGGATACGTTCCGCTTTTTTTATGGGTTCAATTGAATGGCAGGTCTCCGTTCAAAACCGATTGAAGTCCATCCTCCAAACCTATCCGGCTTTCCCACCCCAGGCTGGCAAGTTTTGAAACATCCATCAGTTTACGGGGCGTACCATCTGGTTTTGTCACATCAAATTTCAACGCTCCGGTGTACTCTGTTAGCCGCTTGATTAATAGGGCCAACTCTTTGATGGAGATTTCTGAACCGGAGCCGACATTTACGAACGTTAAATCCGAATAGGTTTGCATTAAAAACACACACGCATCAGCTAAATCATCAACATGAAGAAATTCACGCAGTGGGGTTCCTGTTCCCCAAATGGTTACTTCAGATAAACCAGCTTGCCGGGCTTCTACAAATTTTCGGATCAGAGCCGGTATAACGTGGGAATTGTTTAAATCGTAATTATCGTTTGGTCCATACAGGTTGGTGGGCATGGCGCTGATGAAATCGCAACCGTATTGCCTCCGGTAATTTTCACACAATTTAATGCCGGTAATTTTGGCAATGGCATAAGGTTCGTTCGTTTCTTCAAGGTTACCGGAGAGCAGGTACTTTTCTTTTAACGGTTGCGGAGCCAGCTTCGGATAAATACAGGAAGAACCTAAAAATAAAAGTTTCTTCACGCCCTGCAGGTAGCTCTGATGAATGACGTTACTTTCGATCATCAGGTTATCGTACAAAAAGTCAGCTCGGTAGGTTTGGTTGGCCCAAATGCCGCCTACTTTCGCTGCAGCCAAAAAAACAAATTCTGGTTTTTCGAGGCTAAAGAAATTTTCAACTGCAGCCTGGTTTCTGAGATCAAGTTCATCGGACGTGCGTACCACAAGGTTCGTGTACCCATCGGCAAGCAATTTTCTTACGATGGCCGATCCAACCATACCACGATGGCCGGCAACATAGATTTTTGAATATTTCTCCATTATTCGTTAGGGTGGAAAATTTTATGGCCACCTTCGCGCAAATAAGAATCGCGCTGAAATAACTTATAATCATTTTGAATCATATCGTCCACCAACCCATCCAAATCATACTGAAGCTCCCACCCCAATTCCTTCCGGGCTTTAGTCGAATCGCCCACCA
This sequence comes from uncultured Roseivirgaceae bacterium, assembly GCA_964583905.1. Taxonomy (GTDB): domain Bacteria; phylum Bacteroidota; class Bacteroidia; order Cytophagales; family Cyclobacteriaceae; genus UBA2336. Next base: position 8,758 of record CAZOYJ010000097.1, on the reverse strand, counting down.
ACAGGTCCACTTCGGTAGGCCGGAAATAGGCCGGGTCTACACGCACCACAACATCGCCTTGCTTAACTTTAACATCCGGGTTATGAATTTCCGATACAATACCCTGCTCCCCTATTCCGCTACCGTCAAAAGTTAAGGTTATGCCTAGACGGTTAAACGCCTTAATAATAAATTCCCGAACGGACGTGGTTACACCGGTTGCAATTACAAAGTCATCGGGGGTATGATGCTGGAGGATCAACCACATGGCCTGAACATAATCTTTTGCATGACCCCAATCGCGCTTGGCGTCCAGGTTGCCCATAAACACCGTCTTTTGCAGGCCTAACGCTATCCGGCAGGCCGCCCGGGTAATTTTACGGGTAACAAACGTTTCTCCACGCAATGGAGATTCATGATTGAACAAAATTCCATTAGAAGCAAAAATTCCATAGGCTTCGCGATAGTTAACGGTAATCCAGTAACTGTATAACTTGGCTACCGCATACGGAGAACGGGGATAAAAAGGGGTTTTTTCATTTTGTGGTATGGATTGAACCAATCCGTAAAGCTCGGATGAAGAAGCCTGGTAAAATTTCGTTTTTTCCGTAAGCCCAAGAATGCGGATGGCTTCCAGGATGCGCAGCGCGCCAATACCATCGGCATTGGCTGTGTACTCGGGCATGTCAAAACTCACTTTTACATGCGACATGGCCCCCAGGTTATAAATCTCATCCGGTTGCACTTCCTGAATTATCCGGATCAGGTTAACCGAATCGGTTAAGTCTCCGTAATGAAGTTTAAAATTGATCTGGTCTTCGTGCGGATCCTGGTATAAATGGTCAATACGATCGGTATTAAACAAGGAGCTTCTGCGTTTAATGCCATGCACCTTGTATCCTTTGGAAAGTAATAATTCGGCTAAATAGGCACCGTCTTGTCCGGTAATACCGGTGATAAGGGCTGTTTTCATTTCAGATTTTTATTCCTGTAAAAGTAGTGAATGCCATTGAATTGTTGCACCACAAAACCTTAGCAGATCGTTACCGTTTGTACGTTCACTTGTGTTTAAGTAATCCTGAAACAATAAGAAACTGCGCACTGACGTACGTACTCATTACCCAAAATCCCCCCATAGGTATGGGTTCTACAAATTTATTCACGGCCAGTACCGAATCGGAAATCATAAAGAGGATGGCTCCGCCAAACACGAGGGTAAAACTGGCTGTGGTTGTGCGCTGATACCGGAATAAAGCATTCAACACCATAACGGTCAGCACCAGTGCGTACACCAGCACCGGCATGGATAAGTTGCCTAAATGCGGATATAAAATCACCACCAGGCCGGTTCCATACAGGATAACCGGAAACCCAAAGCGTACTTTTTGCAATCCGTGCAACGCCTGGGTGTCATCTTCTGCCCGAAACTGCCGGAATGAAAAAATGTAACACACGTGTGCAATCAAAAAGGAAACCAATCCAAAAATAAAATACAACTCACCCTCAAACATCAGCAACACATCACCGCCCCACGAAAAAATAAGCGCGAGAATCACCACCATTGAAACAGGCTGCCTGATGCTTCGGTTTACTGCTACATAATAAACCAACAGCGTAACCAACAACAAGGGTTTACATAGGGTATGAAGAAGCGGTGCGGTGATAAGGGTTGAAACCAGTTCACCCAGGCTGACTAAAACAAAAAGGGATAAAGCTGCGCTCTTCATAAATCATTCACGGGCGTTTCTTTTTTCTTTCGAATCCGATGCACAATCAGATAACCAAATGCCACCAGGCACAACAAAGAACAGGTGAGAAAGGTAATCATAAAGTTTGACGGATCATTGGCATAAATCAATCCCGATGCAAATGCACCAACACCAATGCCCATCTCCATAAAAATATATAAGCTGGAAATCCCCCTTCCTTTAAACCGCTCGTCACTTAAATCGGTTGCCCAGGCCATCAGCGTGGGCGATGTCATGCCTTGCGCAAGGCCATATAAACTTACGGCCACCATCAGGTCGCGTGGGGTTTGGCCAAATGCCAGCATCATCATGGCGATGCTGCACAAGCCTGATGACACCATCAACACTTTTCTTCGGCCGTAATAATCGGAAGCTTTACCGGCAATCAATCGGATAGACAGTGACGCCACCGTTAAACACATAAACAAAACTCCCTTGTTGCGGATGCCCACAAACTCGCCAAAGTCGGGGATGACTGTGTACACAGCACCGTAGGAGTAAGCCGTGAGCAACATCACAATACAGGTTACCAGTACGCGCGGTTCAAGTAAATCGCGTTTATGAATTTTGAAGATTTCGGTAGTGAAGCCTTTTTTTTCCGGAAGTGTTTCTTTGATGCCGGAAAGAATTAAAATGGACACCACGGCAAAACCAGATGACGTATAAAACATTGCATCGAGGCCGAAATTGTTGGCCACCGCTCCGCCTACCACCGGGCCAACGGCCATGCCAACGGTTCCGGCAGTACCAAGCAACCCCATGGCTTCGCCCCGTTTGTTGGCGGGAATGATGTCGGCCAGGTAGGTGGTTAAACCGGTAGGTGTAAAGCCGGTAGAAAAGCCATGCACCAGGCGCAGCAACAGAAATCCGAATACCGTTGAAACAGCCGGGTACATCAGGCTGCTGAAAAAACAAACGGAGGTTCCGAAAATCATCACCGGTATCCGCCCCATTTTGTCGGCCATCTTGCCGCTGAATGGACGCGACAACATAGCGGTTACGGTAAACAAGGAAATGATCAAGCCCTTGTATTCTGGTCCGCCTAAACTGGTGAGGTAAGCCGGCAGCTCGGGAATGAGCATGTTGAAGCTTGCAAAAAACAAGAGCGAGCTTGTGCAAAGCAACCAGAATTGACGGGTGTAGATCTTAATTTGTGCTGCCAATTACTTTTAACCCTATTTCTTGATTTTTTCTTCTTGCATACTCAATAGAAATCCTTTGATAAAATCCTCCAGGTCGCCATCCAGTACATTATGCGCATCGGTACGTTCTACGCCTGTACGCGCATCTTTCACCAACTTGTACGGATGCAACACGTAATTGCGAATCTGCGAGCCGAAATCAATTTTCATTTTGCCGGCTTCAATTTTATCGCGCGCAGCATTTCGCTTTTCCATTTCCAATTGATACAACCTTGATTTCAGCATTTGCATGGCCCGCTCGCGGTTGGCGTGTTGCGAGCGCTCTACCTGGCAAACAATTACAATACCGGTGGGTTTGTGCGTAAGCTGAACTTTAGTTTCCACCTTGTTTACATTCTGCCCGCCTGCACCCCCCGACCGCGAAGTTTGTATTTCCACATCGGCCGGATTGACCTCTATATTAATCGTGTTGTCTACTTTGGGATAAACAAATACCGAAGCAAATGACGTGTGCCTGCGCTGGTTGGAATCGAAGGGTGAGATGCGCACCAACCGGTGCACCCCGATTTCGGCTTTGAGTTTCCCATACGCAAACGGACCGTCAATTTCGAGCGATGCCGATTTAATGCCGGCTACTTCACCGGGCTGGTAATCAATCTGCGAAACCTTGTACCCTTCCTTCTCGCCCCACATGATGTACATGCGGTTGAGCATGTCGGCCCAATCGTTACTTTCGGTGCCACCAGCCCCGGGATTTATTTCCATGATGGCGCTGAGCTGATCTTCTTCGCGGCTCAGCATTTTTTTGAATTCGAGCTCTTCGACAGCTTTGTAAACTTTGGCATACTCGCGCTCGAGTTCTTCTTCACCTACATCGCCTGCCTCGTGGAACTCGTTGAGCACTTCCAGGTCTTCCACCAATTTATGCGTCCGCTCGTAGGAGTCGGTCCAGATTTTTTTTGACCGGAGTTCTTTCAGTTTAGCTTCGGCTTCCTTCGGATTGTTCCAGAAATCGGCCTGCTGGGTAATCAGCTCTTCGTCTTTTACTTCGATGATCTTACGATCGTAGTCAAAGATACCTCCTCAAAGCCGCGGTACGGGCTTTCAAGTCTTTCAACTGTTCGGTTGTCATGAGATTACGGTTAAAATGAGGGGCAAATATATCAAAAGTTAGGGAGTTGAAAGCATCCAGCGCGGTTGTTAAAACTCCCGGATCAACTTGCCCAGCGTTTTTAAACCGCCATCAATTTTATCGCTCCAGGGTTCGCCATACGTCAGGCGGATGCAGTTTTCAAAACGTGCCTGTGAAGAAAAAATTTGCCCGGGGGCAAAGCCGATGTGATGCTTCAACGCTTTTTTATGCAATTGATACGTATTGATTTTTGGGTTTAATTCAAGCCAGAGTGAAAACCCGCCCTGGGGGCGAGCCAGGCGGGTATCTTCAGGAAAATATTCGGTAATGGACTGGATGTACCGCAACGATTGTACGTGTAAATCTTTTCGTAAGCGTCTTAAGTGCAATTCATACCGGCCCTTTTCAAGAAAATGAGCAATCGCTACCTGCGCGAGCGTGTTGGTAGCTATGGTGTGCATGCGCTTTAACTGAATAACCTTTTCTTTAAACCTTCCGGGAAGCACATACCCAATCCGGTAACCGGGTGCCAGTGATTTTGAAAAGGATGCACAATGCAATACCAAACCTTTTTTATCAAAACTTTTACAGGTCTTAGGCCTGGTTTTTCCGAAATACAATTCACCATAGATGTCATCCTCAATCAGTGGAATCTCCTTTGCGGCCAGCATTTCCACTAATTGCTTTTTACGATCATCGGGCATACAACTGCCCAACGGGTTGTTGAAGTTATTCACAAACAGGCAAGCCTTGATGTTAAACTTCGGAATGGCTTCCTCCAGAAATTCCAGGTTAACTCCGGTTACCGGATCGGTAGGAATCTCCACCACCTTCAATCCATGACTTTCCATCACCTGGAAAATGGCAAAGTACGTGGGACTTTCAATGGCCACGGCATCGCCCGGTTTGGTAATGGCCTTAATGCATAACGACATGGCTTCCACGGCTCCCGCGGTAACAATAATATCTTCTTCCGATGGTGTACCCCCCCAGTTAAATGCCTGGCGGGCAACCTGCTTTCGAAGCGGCAGATAGCCCTGGATGTGCTCATAATTCAAACAACTCGTTTTCGATTCGCGCAAAGCATGCACAACCGACTTATTCAATTTTGCCGTGGGTAATAATTCAATAGAAGGCGTGCCAACAGAAAAATTAATCAACTTATCCGAATTCAGATCAACATACACGCTGTTAATCATCTCATCAACGCTCACCGGCACAGCATCTTCCGGAGGCTCGCAGCAATGCGGAAGTTCAGGAAGGTTGTGCGGGGTAAACTTCACATAGTACCCCGATTGTGGCCGCGCCTCAACTAGTCCTTTGCTTTCCAAATGGTAGTACGCCTGAAACGCAGTGCTCAAACTGATGCCCTGTTCCTTACTCAAGGCTCTTACCGATAGTAATTTGTCGCCTACTTTCAGCGCTTCCTGCTCAATCAGTTTTTCGATTCGCTCAGCAACGTCTACGTATTTGTGTTCAGGCTTTAGGGTATCTGTGCTCATCGTTTGGATGTGAATGGTTCAAAATAAACTGATCTGGTCAAAATTAACAAAACTGAAACTGTTTTATATACGTACTTAAGAGAAATTTGTGACGATATTTCCCCCGAAACATCTGTATGAGCAACCAAAAAAGTTATTTGCCCTACCTCGCCCTTGCAGCCGTGTGCCTCATCTGGGGTACCACCTACCTGGCCCTTCGCATTGGCGTACTGCACTTTCCACCCTTATTGTTTACGGCCATCCGGCAAAGTATAGCCGGGTTTTTGCTGATCGGGTTTATGTATGCGTTTATCCGACCGGTATGGCCTTCAAAGGCTCACCTGATTCGTCAGGCTATTGGTGGGTTTCTGATGATTTCCATTGGCAACGGGTTAGTGGCCTGGGCCGAAGTGGAAATCCCCAGCGGCATTGCCGCCATCATCTGTTCGCTTATGCCGGTTATGGTGATCCTGATAAACCTCACGGTTAATCAGGAAGAAAAACCAACCCTGGCGATTGTACTTGGAACGTTAATCGGACTGGGGGGCATTGTCATGGTGTTTAGTGAGCACATCAGTGAATTCGCAAAACCAGAATACATCACCGGCATTGTATTGATTGTACTGGCTGTACTCGGCTGGGCAGCCGGCAGTATCTGGATAAAGAAGTTCCCATCGGATACCAATCCGTTTGTTAATGCGGGCTTGCAAATGTTTTTTGGCGGCCTCTTCCTGTTTCCGTTCAGTCTGATCTTTGACGACTTGTCGGTTGTACGGTGGTCGGGCGAGGCGTTTTATTCTATTGTATACCTGATCATCTTCGGATCGATCATAGCCTACGCCTCCTATTTATATGCATTGAAAAAACTTCCGATGACCATCGTATCGCTTTATGCGTATGTTAATCCGTTGGTCGCGGTTGTGTTGGGATGGCTTGTGCTAAATGAAAAATTGAACCTGAAAATCGGGTTTGCCATTCTTATTACCATTGCCGGAATCTACATCGTGAATCGCGGATACCAACTCCGCAATGTGTGGAAAGCCCAGTTTACAAGAAATTAAACTGCTATCAATCTGTGAGCCTCAAGCTTCCTGTTACATTGGAAATTACCGACTACCGGAGCGAACATCAGCCCTGGTTTGAAAGCCTGAACCGAAAATGGATTGAAGAATTCTTCTGGATGGAACCCCTTGATTACGAAGTGTTGCAACATCCGGAAGAACACATCCTCAAAACCGGGGGCGCTATACTGATGGCTTCGGCCGACCGGGAAATAGCCGGAACGGTGGCGTTAAAATTTGTTGAGCCAGGCATTTACGAGTTCACCAAAATGGCCGTTGATGAAAAATTCAGGGGACTGAAAATCGGTGAAGCGTTGGCGCACAGCGCCATCGCCAAAGCACGGGCGCTCGGAGCGCATAAAATTATTTTATACTCCAATACGGTACTGGCCCCGGCCATTGCGCTGTACAGAAAAATCGGGTTTACCGAAATCCCGTTGGATGGCCCGTATAAACGAAGTAACATTAAGATGGAATTCGTTTTATGAAAGAAATCCCCTGGTTCGAACGCGAGTTGGTTTTCGGCAAACCCAACGAAATGCTCCCCTATTACCTGGAAAGATTGGCCGGAACCGCCATTCGCCTGGAAGAAAAAGTCAAAGGAATTCCGGAAGCTATTTTATCCACACCGTTCAACAACAAATGGTCGGTGAAGCAAAACATTGGTCACCTGGCCGAAGTAGATGAAATTGCCTTAAAACGGATTGATGAAATGGTGTCGGGGGTAAAGGTTTTGTCGCCTGCGGTGTTCGAACCCACCCGCGATTACAATGCCATGTCCGTTGAAGAAGTGCTCTCCTTCTTTCGTACTACCCGATTGAAAAACCTGGAGAAATACAAAAACCTTTCCGACCCGGACCTTACAAAATCTTCGTTACATCCACGATTAAAAGTAATGATGACCCCGGTTGACCTGGCCTGGTTTGATGCCGAACATGACGATCACCATTTGGTAAAGATCAATGAAATTATTTCTAATTTCAGGCAAACGAATCAGCCATGACTATTCAGGTTTCTTCCATCCCGGTTCAGCGGATTGCAAAAAGCCGGATCAGCGAACACACTTCGCTGTCACCCGAGTTCGGAAAATATATTTCCGATCACATGTTGGTAGCAGAATACGCCAATGGCCAATGGCATGAGCCCGCCATAAAGCCGTACGGTGAAATGTTGCTTAGTCCGGCCATTCTTTCACTCCATTACGGACAATCCGTATTTGAAGGCATGAAAGCCTATAAGATGACCGATGGAAACATCTCCGTTTTCCGGATGTTCAAACACCATGAACGATTTAATAAGTCGCTTGCGCGGATGTGCATGCCCACCGTTCCGGAAAATTTATTTGTAAACGGCATTCACGCCCTGCTCGAAACCGATCAGGCCTGGATTCCTGCCGATGAAGGCGCTTCGTTATACATTCGTCCGGTGGTGTTTGCCACCGAAGCCCGGTTGGGTGTTAAGGTGTCTGATAAATATATGTTCATTATCATGACCAGTCCGGTGGGGCCGTATTTCAATAAACCCTTGCGCGTAAAAGTTGAAGAAGCGTATGTGCGTGCGGCTGAAGGTGGCACTGGGTTTGCAAAATGTGCCGGCAATTATGGCGGAGCTTTTTACCCCACGCAACTGGCCCGCGTGCAAGGCTTCGACCAGGTGTTATGGACAGATGCAAAGGAGCATACATACATTGACGAATCGGGGGCGATGAATGTGATGTTTGTGTTGGATGGAAAACTTATTACACCAAAACTTACGAGCGCAATTTTGGATGGCGTTACCCGCGATTCCATCCTAACGCTTGCCGCAGAAATGGGCATGCCCTACGAAGAACGGAAGATCAGTATTGCTGATCTCGAACAAGGCTTCGCCAACGGTACCCTTACAGAAGCCTTTGGCGCAGGCACTGCGGCAGTTGTTGCTCCGATTGCAGAAATTCACATCCATGGTAAAGATTATACCTTATCACCCGTTGGTGCCAACAGTTTTCAACTGCGTGTGAAACAAAAACTATCCGATATCCGTCACGGCATCGAACCCGACACCCATACCTGGAACTACATAATCCCCGTTCAATAATGCGTGCTGCTTTTTTTCGTGGTAAAGACCTCCCCCTTGTCGTTAAAGAAATCAGTAAACCAAAACCGGTAAAAGACCAGGTGTTGGTTCGCCTGAAAAATGCCGCACTCAATCACCGCGACATCTGGATCTTGCGCGA
>CAZOYJ010000096.1:0-12568 GCA_964583905.1 uncultured Roseivirgaceae bacterium | reverse complement strand
CCGGTTTCTTTTTGTTTTTTGATTGAAGTTTTTCATAACTGTTCGTGAGTTTGTTCTTTTTGTTATTCGTTATGCAAATGTGGGCTCCTCACCACTCGCATACATCGGGGAAAATCGGATTTGAAAAAGATCAGGAAAAGCAGATAGGAGATGGCTTTTTACAGCCAATCAGGCCGTTTTACAAGCTATCGATTGATTTTGAATCGGGTTAAGAAAAGGTAAGCTGTTCAGCAATTCCCGTATGGGCGTGCAGGGCTTAACCCTGAGACTCTAAGGGTAAACCCTGAGTAATTTCAATCGCTGGAGAAGGGAAGGAAGCTAAACTTCCGAAATGATGTTGTTGCGGATGGCATACCGCACCAACTCGGTGGTGTTGCGCAGGCCTAGTTTTTCGAGAATATTCGACTTGTGCGTTTCCACGGTTTTTATACTGATGAACAGGGTTTCACCAACCTCTTTGTTGGTCTTTCCGAGCGCCACTAAGCCCAGCACTTCGTATTCGCGTTTGGTCAGGGTATTCGGAAGTTTTTTGGTGGGATTCTTGAGCTTCTCGTGTACATAGAAGTCTTCAAACACCAACTTCATGATTACTTCGTTGAAGAAACGTTGTCCCGTTTTTACTTTTCGGATGCCCTCCAGCAGGGTCTCTTTCGAAACATTTTTCGGTAAGTACCCATCGATACCTGCACTGATGCCGGCCGAAATATATTCCTTGCTGATCTCCATCGAGAGGATGATGATCTTCACGGTGGGGTCAAATTCCTTGATCCAGCGGGTTGCTTCAATGCCGGTCATGCCGCCCATCATAATGTCCATAATGATTACATCCGGCTTGTTCTGGCGTACTTCGTTAATGGCTTCCTCCCCGGATTCCACCGATCCAATCACTTCAATGTCATCGGTATCGCGCAACATCACATCAATGCCATCGCGGATCAGGGTATGATCATCCACCAGCAATACTTTTATTTTATCCGGTTTTTGCATGCTCAAGAATGGGAAGTGTTACAATAAAAGTGGTTCCCTGTCCAACTTCGCTCTCAAGTTGCAAAGTTCCGTCTAACAATTCAACGGATTTCTTCACAATAGACAACCCGAGGCCGGTGCCTTGGATGGCTGTAACGCCTTTACCCCGTAAAAACGGTTCAAATATCTTATCGCGCTCTTCCGGGGGGATGCCGATTCCCTGATCCTGGATTCGGTAAATCAAATGCCGGCCTTCACCCTCCACCGTCAATTTTACATAATCCCGGCCGGGTGAAAATTTGATGGCGTTGGTTAAGAGGTTCACAAGGACGCTGCGAAACAGTTTTTCATCGATTTGGATGGAACCCGGGTCAGTTTGTAGTTCAAGGAGTACGCGGTGCGATTGCCGGGTATTGTGGCCCACCTCTTCAATAATTTTTTCGAGGAAGGGTTTCAGTTCAACCTGCGACAGCACCAGTTGAATTTTACCCGCTTCGTTTTTACCAATGGTAAGGATGTCGTCCAGCAGGTGCGTCATGTGCTTAATCTGCTTTTCAATATTTTTAAGCTTATCCTTCAGTTCTTCCTGGCCAATTTGCTGATTGTGTTTTTTGATGTAGGTAGCCGCGTGCTGGATAGACGAAAGCGGGGCCCTGAATTCGTGCGAGGCGATGGATACAAACCGGCTTTTCATTTCCACCACTTCCTTTTCTTTTTTGAGCACAGCCTGCAACTCGCGGGTGCGTTCCTCCACTTTTTTCTCGAGTGAATTTTTGTATTCGGTTAACTCGGTTACATCCTGGCCGACCATCATCATGCCGGTAATCTGCCCGTTGGCGGAAGTGCGCACCGAACAACTGAGCAGAAAAATCAGGGTCTTGCCGCTCTTGGTTTGAATGCCCAGTTCAACGTTGCGCATGGGTATGCGGTTGAATACCCGCGACATCAGCTCTTCGAACCGCGCGAGTTGAGGCCCCTTTAACAACATTTCGGTAAATCGCCTGGTGTACACTTCATTTTTTTCGTAACCGGTAACGTGGCGGCAATGCCGGTTCCAGTCGGTGATGTAGCCGCGTATGTCTACCCCGATGATAATGGCATTGGCATTTTCGACCAGCTCACTCACGTTGGAAGCCAACGCGGTTAATTTCTGTTCGAATATTTTTTGCGGGGTGATATCGCGGATGAAGGTATGGATATACTGCAGATCGCCATGTTCATTCAAGAGGGGTGTATAGCTCTCTTCCAAATAAAACGTATGGCCTTCGATGTTGCTGTATTGGGCAAATGTTCTGATGGGCTTCTTTTCCAACTGAATGCTAAGCAGGGTCTCCCGGATCAATTTCTTCCGCGACTCCGGGGCGAGGTCTGGCAACTGCCCGCCCACCTGCAGGGTACCCGCCAGCGCTTCCCGGCTTAAGGTAATGGCGGCTTTGTTGAAGAAAACAATTTCTCCTTTTTTATCCGTTACAATAACAGCATCTTCAATATGGTCCAATATTGAATGCAGCGGATCCATGGGTATAAGCGTAGGGGGTATCAGGTTGAAGGAGGATAATTGGGAAAAGTTAGAGTAATATGGGTGTGGCTTCCATATGCGGAGTCGAGTTGAATGGTGCCGTTTAATTTTTCTACCATTTCGCGTACAATATACATTCCCAGGCCCGACCCTTCTCCGTGATCGGTGGCCCGGTAAAACATGGTAAAGATATGTGCCAGATGCTCATCTGCAATACCAATACCATTGTCGTGTAGGGTAAGGGTAACCCGCTCTTGACGCACCTGGGCAGTAACGGTAAGCTTGCACATTTCCTTGGTTTCATCACGGTATTTGATGGCATTGGAAATGAGATTGTCGAGGATTACTTTGATCCGGAAGGGATCGGAGAAAATCGGAACGGATGGTTCAATGGTAATGCTTTTGTGAATCCGGTCGATTCCCTCCAGGTAGGCGAGTTCTTCAAAAACCGAGCGAATCATTTTTTCCAGGTCAATTTCACGCACGTTAATTTCCGTACGGGCATTGCGCGAATACGCCAGGATTTCCTTGAGGGTATCGTCCAGTTTGCGGATGCTACCGGCAATCATATCAATGTACTGCAACAAAACCTTGTTCTCCGGTTTGTTCTCAAACTTCGCCAGGTTGGTGAGCCCGAGGATGGACGAAAGCGGGGCGCGCAGGTTGTGCGATACGCTGTACACAAACGAGTCGAGTTCATTGTTGATTTTGAGCAACTCTTCATTCTGTTTCTGAAGGGTAACCTGTAGGGCTTTTTGCCGGCTGAATTGTTCGTGGTAGGCCAGCGCGTTTTGAATAGCAGCAGGCAGCCGCGAAAGATTCGACTTGAGAATGTAATCATCCGCGCCTTGTTTCAAACACAGCACGGCAAATTCTTCCGACACCGTGCCGGTGACCAGGATAAAAGGCAGGTGTTCGTTCTTACTGCGGCAGATTTGCAGGGCTTCGATGGAGTTGAAAGAAGGGAGGCTATGATCCGACAGAATGATATCGGGCTGGAACGTCTGCAGCGCATTACTGAATTCATCGCGTGTGTCTACCCGGAGGTGCCGGAAATTCAGGTTCTCCTTTTTAAGCGCGCGTACGATCAGCCAGGTATCTTCTTCCAGATCTTCCAGCATCAGTATGTTCAACATCTTCTCCATTCCTTCCATTCATTGATTCATGTAAACACACTTTCGTCAACCGCTACACGCAGTCAGTTGTAGGAGAGGGTGCATACGTTTTTTACAATTGACTCCTTTACATTCAATTAATCTTGAACGGGTAAATGAAAAGTATAAAATAATCCTGACTTTTGTTAACATTAAGGCTACCTCACGCCCGTTGAAAGGTAAGAACCATGTAAGGTGTTTCGGGGACTGGGTGCATTTTATCGATTTTTCTGACATCACAAGGCAATATATTGTACGCTGATCGATTCAAACCTGTGCTGGATACGGTTACAGCCCTGCTTATCCTGCTACTGACCAGTCCGCTGTTAGTTTTAAGCATTTTGTTACTCGCCTGCACAAACCGTGGAAAAGTATGGTTTCTTCAGGAGCGCCCGGGCCGGGATGAGCGCTTGTTTACGGTGATTAAATTCCGGACCATGAACGAGAACCGGGATGCCCACGGACGGTTATTACCCGATGAACAGCGCCTGACCTGGGCAGGCAAAATCCTGCGGAAAACTTCCCTCGATGAACTGCCGCAACTAATTAATGTGGTCAAAGGCGATATGTCGATCGTGGGGCCCAGACCCCTGTTGGTAGAATATCTGCCCTTATACAATACGGAGCAACGCACACGTCACCGGGTTAAACCGGGCATCACCGGGTGGGCTCAGGTAAACGGCCGCAACGCCATCCACTGGAAACAAAAATTTGAGTACGATGTCTGGTATGTTAACCACCAATCGTTTTGGATCGACATAAAAATCTTACTTTTAACCGTGCTGAAAGTGTTGAAAGCCGAAGGCATCAGCAGCGAAACCTCAGCCACCATGGAAAAATTCAGTGGAAACAACTAACGTCATCTTACAGGGCGGAGGGGAGCACGCAAAAGTTGTGCTCGATTGTTTGCAGGCGCAGGGCATTACCGCACTGGCCTTGTTTGATCCGAAATATTCAACGGAATTGTTTGGGGTAAAACAACGTGGTGTTTACGATCCGCAATTCGAACCAGCCGCGAAAGCTATCGTAGCCATTGGCGATAATGCCTTGCGAAAAAAAGTGGTTACGTTTACCAAACATGATTTCACCAATGCCCTTCATCCTTCGTGTGTCATTTCACCCCACGCACAAATCGGTACCGGAAATATGATCTTGCATGGGGTGATTATTCAACCCGATACGCGAATCGGAAACCATTGTATTTTGAACACAGGCGTAAGCATCGACCACGATTGTACCCTTGGTGATTATGTACACCTTGCGCCACGGGCCGTGCTTTGCGGAAGGGTAACCGTTGAAGAAGGTGCATTGGTTGGGGCAGGGGCGGTGCTGTTGCCGGGCATTACTGTTGGTGCATGGGCAACCGTGGGGGCAGGGGCGGTAGTCACCAAAAATGTACCGGCCGGTAAGGTGGTAAAAGGAAACCCGGCACACGAATGAAAAAGGAAATAGCCATATACGGTGCCGGTGGATTGGGACGGGAAATGCTCTCCCTGCTAAAGGCATTACCCGAATGGAATGTGACGGGCTTTTATGACGATGGTTTGCCCAAAAGCTCCCGGGTTAACCAGTTGCCGGTATGGGGTGGCGTACACGACCTGCTCCGGCAAACGAAACCACTCCGGCTGGTGCTGGCCATTGGCGATCCCGGCATTAAAGCCCGGCTGGCCGGAACGTTACAGGTAAATCCGGTGCTGGAATACCCGGTGCTGATACACCCCAGCGCCATCCTGCAGGATCCTAACGCCCTTGTACTCGGCAAAGGTCTCGTCATCACGGCAGGCGTTATCCTGACGACTGAAATTCAATTGGGCGATCATGTATTGATCAACCTCAACACAACGGTTGGCCACGATGTGCGCATTGGCCATTGCTCCTCGCTCATGCCCGGGGTAAACATTGCCGGAGGCGTGACCATCGGATCGAAGGTACTCATCGGTTCGGGTGCCAATGTACTAAACGGTTTAACTATCGGGGATGATGTAAAAGTGGGTTCGGGTGCCGTGGTGACCAAAAACGTTGAACCCGGGCAAACCGTGGTGGGCGTGCCGGCAACGCCCATCCACTACAATGAAAAAGCATAAATGATTTCCAAACTGAAAGCCACGTTCCGGGAGTTTCGCCCGACCATCCTGTTCCTGGTAAAATTTTTTGCACTTTATCTGGTGGGCAACTTGCTCTATGGCGCGTATGTAACCGACTGGTATCCGCGCCCCGATCCCATGACGACCTGGGTGACGCATCAAAGTGCAGACGCGCTGAATTTGTTTTTTGGATGGGAAGTAAAGGCGTATGAACACGGCACCAAGCCCACCACGTATATTGCTTCGGAAATCAAACCGTATGTGTCGGTGTATGAGGGGTGCAACGGACTCAACGTGGCGGTGGTGTTTCTTTCTTTTTTGCTGGCCTTCGGTCCGTATAAAAAATCAATGCTTTGGTTTATTCCCCTCGGACTCCTCATTATCCACATCAGCAACGTGGCGCGCATCGTGTTGCTCGCGTTGGTGTCGGAACACCTGCCCGGGTTTTTATACTTCACACATAAATATCTATTCACTGCGTTCATCTACCTCTTTGTTTTTCTGTTGTGGATCTGGTGGGTGATGAAACTGGCCAAACCAAAATCAAGCGCTCATGAACCGGTCGCGTAAGCTGCGCTTCGTGGTGGGTATTCTTTCGGTGGCCGGATTGGTGGCGGTGTTTTTATTTCAACGGCAGGATGTGGCGTCCCTGCTGGGTGTCGATCAAAACATCTGGAAGTTTATCGTCAACCGCAGCATCCGGTTTGTGGTGAACGACCTGCTGGCCATTGCCTTGATCTATGCCGTGTTCGCAGAACGCAAATACGTACTCTTTGCTATTGGCGTGCAGGTGTTTGGGCTCGTGTTTGTGCTGATCCCGTATTTCATCATCAAATTTAATTACCCGGGGTACAACGGTCCGCTGGTTTCCTTTTTACACCGGCTCGTGCTGAACCCCACACTGATCCTGCTGCTGATCCCGGCATTTTATTACCAGCGAAAAATGCAAATCTGAAATCTGAAATCTGGAATCTGGAATCTGAAATCTCAAACTGTCTTCATAGATTGTGCCCATGACCAACCCCCGCATCTGGCTTTCCCCTCCCCACATGGGTGGTGATGAAATCAACTTCGTACAGGAAGCGTTTGACACCAACTGGATTTCCCCGGTAGGGCCACACATCAAAGCGTTTGAAGAAGGACTTGCTGAATATGTCGGTGCCGCCCATTGTGCCGCGCTGAGTTCAGGTACAGCCGCCATTCACCTGGCGTTGATTATCCTGGGGGTACAGCGAGATGATGAAGTGATCTGCGCAAGCTTTACGTTTTCGGGTTCGTGCAACCCAATTGTTTACCTCGGTGCCAGGCCGGTCTTTGTCGACTCCGAAAAACTGACCTGGAATATGGACCCGGATTTACTGGAAGAAGCGATCCAGGACCGGATCCATAAAACCGGCCGGAAGCCGAAAGCCATCATTGCCGTTCACCTCTACGGCATGCCGGCTCAGTTGGATAAAATTATGACCATCAGCCGGAAGTACGATATCCCCCTCATCGAAGACGCTGCCGAAGCATTGGGTTCATCCTTCCAGGGAAAAAAGCTTGGTTCGTTTGGCGACTTTGGAATCTTATCCTTCAACGGAAATAAAATCATTACTACTTCGGGAGGAGGTGCCTTGCTCTCGAACAACGAAGCGTGGATCGCCACCGCAAAATTTTTGGCCACACAAGCGCGAGATCCGGCTCCGCATTATGAACACAAGCATATCGGGTACAACTACCGCTTGAGTAACGTGTGTGCCGGCATCGGCCGAGGCCAATTGAAAGTATTGGATGAACGGGTAAAACAACGCAGGGCTAACTTTGATTTTTACAACCAGGCATTGGAAACCCTACCCGGCTTTACCTTTCCGGAAGAACCTGCCGGATATGTTAGCAACCGGTGGTTGACTACCTTGCTGATTAACCCGGAAAAAACCGGTGGCCTAACCCGCGAAGACTTGCGCAAAAAACTGGAAGCCGAAAACATTGAAAGTCGCCCGTTGTGGAAACCCATGCACCTCCAACCGGTATTTAAAGATTGCCCGGCCTACGTTTCCGGGGTGTCGGAGCAACGGTTCGAACAGGGATTGTGTCTTCCTTCCGGTTCCAGCCTTACAAGTGGGGAACTAAATCGCGTAGTGAACACAATTTTGGGATAGAATATCACAGTTGCTGGTTAAATTCATGTAAAATTCATCCGGATTCCCCTTTATTACAGTAAATTTGTTAAGACCCTCAGCTTAACTTAACCCTTGGCGCGATGAAGCGGATTTTTACAGGTTATTTTTTGTTTTTGGTTGGTGTGTTGTCTTTTGCTGAATGTTTTTCCCAGGCAGATCTATATTATCAAACCCGAGGCGGAAAAAATGGTAACGGAGACTGGAATAATGTGAACATCTGGGAAGTGAGTAGCACGGGCACCGGGAATTATTCAACTCCAGCGCCTGCGCCTCCTGATGAAACATCTTACTCCATATTGATTCGCAATGGCAATGCGGTAACCGTTACCACAACGGGTACAACTGCACGAAGACTTTCGTTGAATAATAATAACTCGGCCTTAACTATTGCATCAGGGGCATCATTAAGTGTTGTTGATGAAGGAACCGGTAACGTTGATCTTTCTGTTTCTACAAACTGCACGGTTAATGTTGCCGGAGAGTTAATTATAGGATTGAATTCGATTTATTCCCACAACGGAATTCTTTTGGTGACGGGCACTGTGAGTAATCATGGAGTAATTAATAACACCACTGTGAGCAATGCCAACTTCCAATCCGGTGGTCGTTACCGCCACCTGCGCACCACCAACGGCTCCATACCTGTCGCTACCTGGAATGCAAACTCCACCATGGAAGTGGCCGGCTATACGGGCTCAGTTACTGCCGGTCCAACCGGAAACTGGGGGCAACCCTTTGGTCATGTTGAGATTAACCTAACCAACCTCTCCGGAGGTTCCACTGTAAATTTTGCCGGGAGGATAAATTCCATTGCCGGTAACTTACTCATTACCAGTACAGGCGCAGGTCAGGTGATTCTGATTAATGGCTCACCCACTACCGTAAACGTAGGCGGAAACTTCATCACCCAACCCGGCACCCTCACCAACATTACCAACAACGGAAGTTCTTCCACCTTGGCGGTGACGGGAAATGTAACCAACAACGGAACACTCCGGCTGGCCAATGGCAATGGTTCATCGGCCTTGTCGGTGGGGGGAAGCTTTACCAACACCAACACCGGTACCTTTACCATTAGTACCGGTAATGGATCGCCCACCGTTACCGTGAATGGCACCCTCGCCAACAGCGGCACGTTTACTAAAACTACGGGCACCGGTTCGCCCAACCTGATTGTGCGCAGCGATGTTTCCAACAGCGGCACATTTGTTCCGGGTAATGGAGGCACGGTATTTTTTGATGGCCTCTCCATCGTTACGGGCAGTCCGAATTTTTATCACGTGCAACTCAACGCAAGCCGCACGCTGATTATCCCCTCCGGGGATGTGGGTGTGGCCGGACATTTGAATTTTGATCCAACCTGCAGCTTCAATCAAACCGATGGCATTTTATTTAACGGCACCATCGACCAGAACATCAGCAACAACGGAATTGATTTCCGAATTATCCGCGTGAACAAATCATCCGGGATGCTGAACTTCAACCATCCTTTATCTTTATATCAGTTACTCGATATCCGAAGTGCAACCACACTAAACACAAACGACAACCTCACCCTTAAATCACTGGGCAATACTACCGACCTTGATGCGAGCATCGGCCCGGTGGCCGATGGCGCAGTGATTAATGGGAATGTTACGGTAGAGCGGTTCGTTGATCCGATCGGGGTAACGTACCGCTACATGGCGTCTCCTGCATTGGATCAACTACCTCCCGCTGAATGGGGTTCAAGTATTTATGAATACAGATATGTTTCCGGAACAGGCGGTTGGGTGAAACGGGGCGCTTCGAGTAACCTTTCCCTGGGCACCGGCTATGCGGTTTTGGTGCCCAATGGGGTAGACGAAGTAACGTGGGCAGTTACCGGTCCGGTACATACCGGTGATTATACCTGGAACTTTACAAACCAGGGTTGGCACCTGTTGGGTAACCCGTTTCCATCGGCCATCCGCTGGTTTAACGATACAAGCGCCTGGGAACTGGATAACATCGCCACGACCATTGCCGTTACCGACAACTCCATCTCCGGATACCCGAATTACTTTCGCTACTGGAGTTATGCCCCAGAGGATGACCCGGATACATGGGGCACTGGCCCTTTGAAAGGAGGCGTAGTGGCCACCGGCCAGGGTTTTTGGGTTTATGTGGGTGAAGGCGGTGGTTCGCTTACCCTGAAGGAGCCAGCCAAGTCCATTAATGGCGATGGTGAGTTCTACCGTAAGCGGAACCATCCATCGTTGGAAAAACTCGTAGTGCGCCTCGACAACGGAACCTATGTTGATAAGGCCATGCTGAAACTTAATCCTGATGCACCGGAAAAATTCAACATGCACTTCGGCACCATGAAATTACGCAACGAAGACATGAACATCTTCTTTCTCGACAAAGAACAGAACGAACTCCTGGTGTATACCTGCAATCAACTCCATGAGGAGGAAAACCTCCCACTCGGAATTCAGGTGAAGCAACCGGGCACCTACACCATTTCATTCACCAACGTTGAACAATTCACCAGCGGATCTACCCTGTACTTAATCGACCGGCAAGAACAGCAAGTTGTACCGGTAAACGGCCCCGGTTATCAATTCGTTATTTCGAATGCTGCGAAACCAATAACCGATCGGTTCTACCTTTCCTTTAATCCGTCCATCCCCGAACAAACCCTGAACGACCTCGTGAAGGTGTTTCCGAATCCGGTAATGGATAGATTGGTTATTCAATTGCCCGAAAATCAACCCGCCAACATTCGCTTGCTTGATGCAAAAGGAAGCGTGATGGTAGCCAAACCCATTCAAGGCGAACACATCCTGGATGCCACCGCCTGGAAACCCGGCATGTACCTGTTGCAGGTTATCACGCCCGAAGGTGCGGTGGTGAAAAAGGTGGTGAAATAAATACCGGAGGTAAAAAATCGATCGAAGCGAATAATCTCTGCGGCCCTCTGTTAAACCGCAGTGCTCTCTGCGGTTAAAAAAAATCCCGCAGACCTGCCTGACGGACGGGCAGGTTCGGAGTATCCAGTTCCTGTAACGAAAAAAATCTTTCAATTTCTATCACTAATTTTTCTTTCTGCTGTCCGGCTTTTCCCCTCAACCTCCTGTGAAGTAAATTCCTTCCGGTTTCAATTTTTCAGACCCTCTAAAGGTAAACCCGTATGCGAATACAAGCTTTGCCCTGGCTGATCCTGCTTCCAGCCGTCTCGTTTTCACAAGAACTGCGTCACTCCGTGCAATCCGGTAACTGGTCGAATAAAAATACCTGGGATTGTGATTGTGTGCCGGCACAGGAAGATAGCGTTGTTATCAATTCCGGCCACACAGTTACGTTTGTCGCTAATAATATGGTAGGAAGCCTGACTATACAGGAAGGCGGAATCATAAGCGATAACGGACTAACCAATACAATTAACGGCCATCTTACCGTTGATGGCATTTACAGCGGGAGCGGCCCGATAATACTTAATGGTGAAAGTAAACGCATCAGCGGAAAGGGAGTGATTTCCAATACCGGAAACATCACCATAACCGGTACCAAAACAATTGTTTCAGGAAGTGAGTTGATCAAGAACACCGGAAATATCTCTATAAGTATAAACACAACGATCACCAATCAAGGCGTTATTACCATTGGCGGAAATATTATGGGTGCAAATAATTCAACATCGGTTTGGGTTAACGATGCCAATTCAACTTTGAATATTGGGGGTGCCCTGTTGGGGACTGGCACCCTGCATGCTTTTGCCTCTGGCAATACAGTTAATTATTACGGATCTTCGCACAGTTCCTCCAACACCACCACGCCCATCTTGTGCAATGCTT
This sequence comes from uncultured Roseivirgaceae bacterium, assembly GCA_964583905.1. Lineage (GTDB taxonomy): Bacteria > Bacteroidota > Bacteroidia > Cytophagales > Cyclobacteriaceae > UBA2336. The sequence goes on along the minus strand of CAZOYJ010000096.1, from coordinate 865 downwards.
CCAGTCCCTGTCAAAGCATCAAGCGCCCGTCAAGCGGAATATATCATAATCTTAAAATTTCCGGAGCAAGTTCAACCACGAAACGGTTGGTGACAGGTAATTTTTTTATTGAAGGTGACCTGACGATCCATTCAACTTTCAATGCTATCAATCATGACATTGAACTGAAAGGAGACTGGATCAATACCGGGGGATCCTTTTCAGCCACCGATCCCGGTCAGAAGGTAGCCATGACAGGCTCCAGCGGCCAGTATATTTCAACCTTGCTTGAGGAAACGTTTTATGTGTTGGAAATTAATAAATCCGGCCCCGACAATCAGGTTTACCTGGACAACACGGTGAATGTTATCACATCGCTTAACCTGCTGAATGGGTACATTCATACCGGGAATAATAAGGTTGTCGTTGGCGAAGATGAATCGAATACCGGTAACATCATTCGAAACAACGGTTATATTATCGGCAAGGTTGAGCGCTGGATCGCTTCTGAATTATTGCCCGCTCCCCCGGTACTTTTTCCGTTGGGTACTGCTGCTTACTATCGTCCTTTATCGGTAAGTCTGAAGAACCTGGCCAGCCCGGGTTCACTTCTTGCCGAATTCAAAACGGATTATCCGGGAAATGATGGGCTTCCGTTTTCTGACGGTGGTCTGATGCTCTATAACACCTTCAGGGATGGATACTGGAAACTTACGGCTGCCCATTCGCTGGCATCTGATAATTATAATTTGAGCGTCACCGCAAACGGGTTTACCGGATTCCCGGTCATTGATGACAACACGAGGCTCCTGTTCAGACCGACTTCTGAAACCGGATGGATGTCGGGTGGAAGTCATGTTACCTATTCGGGCAGCAATGCAGTAAG
>CAZOYJ010000095.1:12328-12759 GCA_964583905.1 uncultured Roseivirgaceae bacterium | reverse complement strand
TCGGTTATTTCCTGCCAGTCATTCACGGTCATGGTTTCCAGTTCAGGATGTGGCATAAACCGGGGTTCGTTATGGGGTTGGGAAAACCGATTCCACGGACAAACATCCTGGCAGATATCGCACCCGAAAATCCAGTTTTCGAATTTGCCTTTAACATCCGATGGAATTTCTTCTTTTAATTCAATGGTGAAGTACGAAATGCATTTGCTTCCATCCACCACATACGGTTGCGGAATTGCTTCTGTGGGGCAGGCATCCATGCAGGCGGTGCAGGTGCCGCAATAATCTTTTATGGGGCCGTCAGTTTCCAATTCCAGGTCAAGGATTAATTCAGCGAGGAAGAAGAAACTTCCCATGGATCGGTTAAGCAGCAGTGAGTTTTTTCCGATCCAGCCAATGCCGGATTTTTGTGCCCACGTACGTTCCATCAC
>CAZOYJ010000095.1:0-12318 GCA_964583905.1 uncultured Roseivirgaceae bacterium | reverse complement strand
CCAGCCTAAACCAGATTTAGCGGCCCATTGTCTTTCCATCACTGGTGCTGAATCAACAAACGCTCTTCCCTGCACCTCTCCAACGTGTTCCCGCAGGCGCTGCAAAAAGTCATTGAGTTTTGATTTCACAACAAAGTGGTAATCTTCGCCATAGGCATATTTGGCTATTTTCAGCTTATGCGAAAGAGCCAAATCCTTTTCCGGATAATAGTTGTAGATTAAGCTGACAACCGACTTTGCACCGGGAACAAGCTTAGTTGGATCGAGGCGTTTATCGAAATGGTTTTCCAGGTACGACATTTTTCCCTGGTAGCCACGCTTCAGCCATTCTTCCAGCCTGGGGGCATCTTCTTCTAAAAACTCAGCTTTGGAAATACCACAAAAAGCGAAGCCCAGATCCTTCGCCAAGGATTTTATATAAAGGGTATTGTGATGTGCTGCGCGATTCAGGAACTTAACGTTAAATTAACTCAAATCATTATGGCTAAAGATACGGCAATCGCTACGAAGATTTTTATCGTGTTTTGTTTATGGATTTACTCCGGTGTTGCCAACGCGCAGCCCGTGTATTTTCCACCACCCGCAGCCTGGGAATCAAAACCGCCCGCTTCGCTTGGGGTTAATGAATCAAAATTAAAAGAAGCGGTTGCTTTTGCCGAAGCGAATGAGTACAAGGGCTCGCGCGATTTGCGCATTGCTACGCTGGAATCATTTGCTCGCGAACCTTATCACGAACTGCTCGGTCCAACGAAGAAACGTGGTGGCCCGGCCGGCATGATTATCCGGAAAGGATATATGGTGACTTCCTGGGGGGATGTTGAACGTGTGGACATGACTTTTAGCGTTACCAAAAGTTTTCTCTCCACAATGACAGGATTGGCGTTCGATCGAAAGCTAATCGCAAACGTAGATGAACCGGTTGAAAGATATGTGTGGGATGGAACGTTTGAAGGGTCGCACAATTCAAAAATTACCTGGCGACATTTGCTTACCCAATCCTCCGATTGGACAGGTGATTTATTCGGGTTGCAGGATTGGGCCGATCGGCCACCCCGTGATGGAGATGTTAATGTGTGGAAAAACCGGAAACTAAATGAGCCTGGTTCGGTTTTCGAATATAACGATGTTCGGGTGAATGTGCTGGCGTACGCCTTGTTGCAGGTATTACGCAAGCCGCTGCCCACGGTATTAAAGGAGTCCATAATGGATCCGATTGGCGCATCTTCAACCTGGCGTTGGTATGGCTACGATAACTCCTGGGTAACGATAGATGGCTTGCAGATGCAGTCGGTTAGTGGGGGCGGCCATTCCGGTGGTGGCATATTTATCAATACTTCCGACATGGCCCGGTTTGGGTATTTGTTTTTACGAAATGGAAACTGGAATGGCAAGCAATTGCTATCTGAGAAATGGGTGAAAAACGTACAACAATCTTCATCAGCAAATGAAGCGTACGGATTTATGTGGTGGCTTAATCGCGGCCCGGCTAAATGGACAAGTGTATCTGAATCAGTATATTACGCAGCAGGATTTGGCGGAAATTATATTGTGGTTGACAAAGCGTACGATCTGGTAATCGTTACCCGCTGGTTGGAACCTTCAAAAATCGGGGAGTTGGTGAGGCTGGTGAGTGAGGCGGTGGTTAATTAGAACAACTTAATCAAGCGTTTTTTCAATTCGAGATGATGAAGTAAAAGCTGATCCGAAGAAAATTTGACGTGTTCCTACCAAATAAACAGTATCAGGATGCCTTCGTATAAATAATCGGCATCAACTTCTCTAAGTTTATATGTTTTGACGCGTCCAAAATTTCAATACCAATAATTTTATTGTCTTTACCGATGTCAAGTACAATATCTTCGGTAACCCGTTTATTAACGACTTCTTGAGTTTCCTGCTCAATCCTCAGATAGAGCAGATCTGTTGAGCTATTGTAGTGGATTGTCATAATTTAGAATTTTCCATAAAAAACATAAACCGTCACCGTCACAAAGGTATCGTTTTCAAAAATATAAAACACTTCAACCCTTTTTTCCTCATAGAACTTCCCATTTCTGAAATTTGAATAGCTGAATATCTTGAATTTCCCAAAACGCCCACTCTTTCCATGGATATCCACTCCGGTTTTAATAGTGTCGACTATCTCTTCTTCTGTAGCTCCGCGCTCATTGGCTCTTAGAATGGTATGTGGTTCAATACGAATTTTCACACTGTACTCATTTAGCGCTTATCCCCATTTTAATCAAACAACCCGGGACCCTTACCTGGTGGCGGTGTGAGCTTTAAATGCTTATACGCCAGTTCGGTGGTTTCTCTTCCGCGGGAGGTTCGCTTGATATAGCCTTCCTGGATCAGGAAGGGTTCGTACACTTCTTCAATGGTTTCGGCTTCTTCGCCCACGGCTGTTGCAATGGTGGTTAAGCCAACCGGTCCGCCTTTAAATTTTTCGATGATGGTCAGCAAGATGCGGTTGTCCATTTCGTCCAGGCCATTGACGTCAACGTCCAATGCTTTCAAGGCCATTTGTGCAATGGAAAGGGTAATGGTGCCATCGCCTTTAATTTGGGCGAAGTCGCGGGTTCTTCGCAATAAGTTATTGGCAATGCGCGGTGTGCCGCGGCTCCTGCGCGCAATTTCAAAGGCGGCATCTTTTTCGATGGGCGTATTTAAAATAGCCGATGAGCGGTTTACAATTTTCAACAACAGTTCAGCATCGTAGTATTCCAGCCGGGCGTTAATGCCAAACCGTGCGCGAAGGGGAGAAGTGAGCAGGCCTGCACGCGTAGTAGCACCTATCAGTGTGAAAGGATTTAACCCGATTTGGATAGACCGGGCATTCGGGCCGGTATCCAGCATGATGTCGATTTTGAAATCTTCCATGGCGGAATACAGGTACTCTTCCACGATTGGGTTGAGCCGGTGGATTTCATCAATAAACAATACATCGTGGGCTTCCAGGTTGGTAAGCAGCCCGGCCAGGTCGCTGGGTTTATCCAATACCGGGCCGGAAGTAATTTTGATATTGGTCTCAAGTTCGTTGGCTATGATATAAGAAAGTGTGGTTTTACCCAATCCCGGAGGGCCATGAAGCAGTACATGATCGAGCGATTCACTTCGCTGGCGGGCCGCCTGAACAAACACCTTAATGTTGTCCACTATCTTTTGCTGCCCTGTAAAATCATTGAATGACAGGGGTCTTAAGGCTTTCTCAAATTCCTTTTCGGCCGCGGTTTGGTTTTCCGCATCACCCTGCAAGTAATCTTCACGCATGCATTACTGTTTTGCGAAGGTACTCAAATACACGGATTTTCTTTTAGCAACAGTGTTGCATTAAGGCAATTTCCATAACTTGCGCCCCTTATTTTATGGACAACCGGAAGAAGAACATTATCTATAGTCTATTATTGCTCGTTTCGGTTTATGCCGTATGGCTTTATCGAAAAAACCAGGGGCTGGAACCCATCCAGATTGAAGGTCAAACCATGGGCACTACGTATCACATCACCTATTTTGATGATCAGAAAAGGAATTTCAAAGCATCGGTCGATTCCCTGCTGGAAGTTGTTAATCAGAGCATTAATACCTACTTGCCCGATTCAGAAATAACGACTTTCAATACCGGTACAGGAGCCTTTACATTTAAGCTTCCCTACTTTTTTCCGGTGCTTAAAAAAGCACAGGAGATTTACACGGCTTCTTCCGGGGCTTTCGATCCCACCGTTATGCCGTTGGTAAATGTGTGGGGTTTCGGTCCGGCCGAACCGTTATATCCCGGGAATCTACAGGTGGATTCTATCCGCGATTTTGTGGGCTTCGAAAAGATTAAATTCAACAACGACAGTATCTGGAAACTTGATCCACGAACACAACTTGATTTTGGGGGTATCGGGCAAGGCTATGGGGGCGATGTGATTGCCGGATTTTTAAAAGCAAAGGGTATTACCCATATGCTGGTTGAGTTGGGTGGAGAAGGCATGGCGTGCGGCCAAAACCTGAAAACACAAAAGCCCTGGGAAATTGGCATTCTTGATCCGGCCTCAACCCGCGATAATCTTTTTTTTAAGGCCTATATTTCCTTAACGGATAAGTCATTTACTACCTCCGGAAATTATTTCAACTACCGCGAAGTAGAGGGGGTTAAATATTCCCACTCAATCGATCCGGAAACCGGGTATCCTGTACGAAAGCAACTTCTAAGCGCTTCGGTTTTTTCAAATGATGCTACCACGGCCGATGCCTGGGCAACCGCCTTTATGGTAATGGGACACGAAAAAGCCATTGAGATTTTAACCAACCAAAATGATTTAGACGGAATACTGATATACTCACAGGCTGACGGAACCACTGTTGTGTTTGTGTCAGAGGGAATTGAATCGATCGTGAGGGTTAAAGAATAGACGCCATGACCTTAAAGCTTCTTGTACTTTTTTTTACGCCATTACTTTCAGGGCTGTTGGTTTATCTGCTTCCCGAAGGAAAAATTAAAAACTATCGATTGCTCTTGGTTTTTGCCGGGGCTTACCTGTTTGGAATTACAGTGGTTCACATCCTTCCCGAGCTTTACCGCAGCAGTGGCGAGATTGAGCTGATAGGCTTGTTTGTTTTGAGTGGTTTTTTCTTACAGCAAATCCTGGAGCATTTTACATCAGGCGTTGAACATGGTCATATTCATACGCAGACACACAGTCATGAACAGGGTGGTCATCACCATCAGCATCAAATCTCGGCCATCGTGTTGTTGATGGCGCTCTGTGTACACGCATTTCTTGAAGGGGCTATGCTTGCCCAACCAGCAACTATGGGTTTTCAGTACGACACCAATGCCATTCTGTTGGGTATTGCCCTGCACCGGGCACCGGCAGCCTTTGCCCTGATGACCGTACTGGCGTTTCAACTTCACTCCAGAAATAAGGCATTGCCTCACTTGATTATTTTTTCGATAGCTGCTCCGGTTGGTTTGTTGATCAGTTCTTACCTGACCTCAACCGAAGTACTTGGGGCAACCGGTCTCACCCTGTTATATGCCCTGGTAAGCGGTAACTTTTTACACATTTCAACCACGATTGTGTTTGAAAGCAGTCCGGAGCATCGGTTTAACGCACGAAAATTAACTGTGGCCATTCTCGGGGCATTGGTAGCCGTTGGTGTGGAGTACATCTTTTAATACCGGCTACCAATAAATATCTCCTTTGCTTTTTTGATAAAAGCCGCGATTTTAGATGCTTACAAATTAAACCTATGAACATCATCCAATCGGCTGACGAATACCAGCAGCAGTATAAGCATAGTGTCGAAAACCCTGAGGCCTTTTGGGGAGAGGTGGCTGAAGACTTTCGTTGGCGCAAAAAATGGGACAAGGTGCTGGAATGGGATTTTCATACCCCTGAAGTGAAGTGGTTCGTAAATGGAAAACTCAACATCACCGAAAACTGTCTGGATCGGCATTTAACAGAACGAGCCAATCAAACGGCCATAATCTGGGAGCCCAATAACCCGGCCGATGAATCGCAGTACATTACCTACCAGGAAGTATTCGATCAGGTTTGCCTGGTGGCCAATATGCTAAAGGCTCATGGCGTGCAGAAAGGCGACCGGGTTTGTATATATATGCCGATGATTCCGGAAACAGCCTATGCCATGTTGGCGTGTGCGCGGATCGGGGCGGTGCACTCGGTTGTGTTTGCCGGCTTTTCTTCCGGATCATTAATCGACCGCATCAACGATGCCGGGTGTAAGTTGGTACTGACTACCGATGGGGCTTTTCGTGGCGATAAAACCATCGACCTGAAGGCCATCGTGGATGAGGCACTTGAAAAATGCCCTACGGTGGAACGCGTAATCGTAAAGAAACGCACGGGATCATCCTTAAAAATGAAACCCGGTAGAGATGTTTGGTGGGAAGAAGAAATTAAGCGCGTACCCAACGAATGCCTGGCTGAAGAAATGGATGCCGAAGATTTGCTTTTTATCCTGTACACATCCGGTTCAACGGGTAAGCCGAAAGGCATGGTACATACCTGTGGCGGATACATGGTTTTTACCAATTATACATTTCGCACGGCCTTTCAATACCAACCCGGGCAGGTGTATTGGTGTACGGCTGACGTGGGATGGATTACCGGGCATTCCTATATTGTTTATGCTCCGCTTTCGGCCGGGGCTACAACCTTGATGTTTGAAGGCATTCCTTCATGGCCCGACATGGGGCGGTTCTGGCATGTGGCCGAGAAGCACCGGGTGAATATTTTCTATACTGCGCCTACGGCCATTCGTTCATTGGAGAAAGCTCCGTTGAGTTTTGTAAAGCAATATGAACTCAGCTCCATCAAGGTGCTGGGAACGGTGGGTGAGCCCATCAATGAAGAAGCCTGGCATTGGTATCACGATAACATCGGTAGAAAAAAATGCCCGGTTGTAGATACCTGGTGGCAAACCGAAACCGGTGGTTTTATGATTTCACCCATTGCCCATGTAACGAAGCTTAAGCCTGCTTATGCCACCCTGCCGTTGCCGGGCGTACAGCCTGTAATTATGGATGAGAATGGAAAAGAAGTTACTGACACCCATGTTGAAGGCAGGCTCGCCATTCGTTTTCCCTGGCCGGGTATGGCCCGCACCATTTATGGCGATCATCAACGGTTTAAAGACACTTATTTTTCAACGTTCCCCGGCAAGTATTTTACAGGTGATGGATGCAAACGCGACAAGGACGGCTACTACCGGATAACCGGAAGGGTAGACGACATCATTATTGTTTCCGGGCATAACCTGGGCACGGCCGAAATTGAAAGTGCCATTGACGAACATTCGGCCGTATGCGAAACGGCTGTGGTAGGATTTCCGCACGATATAAAAGGGCAGGGCGTGTATGCGTATGTGATTTGTTACGACAAACCGCATGAAGAGGAAAAATTAAGAAAAGAAATCCGCGAGCTGGTGGCAAAAATAATCGGCCCCATAGCCAGGCCCGATAAAATTCAGTTTGTAAGCGGCCTTCCCAAAACCCGTTCAGGTAAAATAATGCGTAGAATTTTGCGAAAAGTGGCTGAAGGCGACACCACCAATTTGGGCGATGTTACTACCTTGCTCGACCCTGCTGTAGTGGAGGAGATTAAAGCAGGGGCTTTGTAAGAATCATTTGCTGCTGTTTTTAGTTACCTTTGAAGTATGGATAGTTTTATTTTAAAATTTCCGCCCGACACGCAATTCAGTGACGATGAATTCTTTGAGTTTTGCGCAGCCAACGACCCGTTGCGGATTGAGCGAAACAGTAAAGGCCAAATTTTAATTATGTCACCATCAGGAAGCAGAACGGGAAATGTTCATTTAAAAATTTATTATGCTTTTTCAACATGGGTAATGGAGCATGAGGATTTGGGTTACGGATTTGATTCTTCTGCAGGGTTTAAGTTACCCGATAATTCGGTGTTGGCGCCCGATGCAGCTTTCATAACCAAAGCGCGGTGGGAAAGTCTGACCGATGAGCAACAAAAGAAATTTGCTCCGCTGACACCCGATTTCATTATCGAAGTAAGGTCTGAATCCGACTCACTCAACCAACTTAAATCAAAGATGGATGATTGGATCCGAAACGGCTGCCACCTGGCCTGGCTAATTGACCCGGTTGAAAAAAGAGCCTACATCTATAAGCCTGGACGACCAATCGATACAATCGATACTTTTTATGCTACACTAAGCGGGGAGGCTGTTCTGCCGGGCTTTGAACTTGACCTTTCAAAACTATTATAATCGCTAATTCTTAATCTTTACTATGGAAATATCAGGAACAGTAGTGGCTTTATTGCCGATGCAAACCGGCCAGGGAAAAAACGGGCCGTGGAAGAAGCAGGAATTTATACTGGAAACCCCCGGTCAATACCCAAAGAAAGTCTGCATGTCGCTTTGGGGTGAAAAGGTAGATGAAAATAAATTATCCGAAGGCGATAAGATTACAGCCGCAATCAACATTGAAAGCCGTGAGTATAACGGTCGCTGGTACACCGATGTACGGGCATGGAAAATAACAAAAGACGGAAACTCTTCCGGCCGGGAAATGGCGCCACCGCCTGATGAATCGTTTATGCCCGATTCGAATTCAAGCGATGACCTGCCGTTTTAATTTTTAAATTTAAAAACCTCCAAGGCCTTTAAGACCTTGGAGGTTTAAAAGAGGTTTATCGTTTAGCTGCCACACGCCTCACACGCATCCGGGTTATCCAGCGAGCACGCCATGTCGGCTTTCTTTTGCTCGTAATCCTCAACCTGGTTATACACCAATTCTTTCTGTGGTTCAGGTTTCTTTGCTGCAATGGAGGCGATCGCTTCAGCGCCCACCGTTTGTTGCATGGCGGTTTTGTCGAGCGTAAATTGAATGGCATCGGCAGCCGCGGTTGAACGCAGGTAATACATGCCGGTTTTTAATCCCTTCTTCCAGGCATAAAAGTGCATGGAAGTAAGTTTGCCAAAGTTGGGATCTTTTAAGTGGATGTTCAGGCTTTGCGATTGGCAGATGTATGCGCCACGGTCGGCCGACATGTCGATGATGGCCTTCTGTGAAATCTCCCAAACGGTTTTATAGATGTCTTTGATGTTCTGTGGAATTTCAGGAATCGGTTGCACCGATCCGTTGGTGGCAATCAACTTCTGGCGCATGGTTTCGGTCCACAACCCCAGGTCAATCAGGTCTTTCATCAGGTGTTTGTTGGCAATGATGAATTCACCGGAGAGCGTTCTGCGCGTGTAAATGTTTGACGTATACGGCTCAAAACATTCATTGTTGCCAAGAATCTGCGAAGTGGATGCCGTTGGCATCGGGGCCAGCAATAAAGAATTGCGCACTCCGTGTTTTTTTACCTCCTGCTTAAGTTGTTCCCAGTTCCAGCGTCCGCTCTTAGGGGTAACACCCCACATATCGAACTGGAAAATTCCTTTCGACACAGGTGAGCCTTTGAACGTTTCGTAGGGGCCAAGCAGTTTTGCCAGTTCCATCGAAGCTTCCATTGCTCCGAAGTAAATGGTTTCGAAGATGTCTTCATTCAACCTGCGGGCTTCTTCCGAATCGAATGGCATGCGCAGCATAATAAAGGCATCGGCAAGCCCCTGTACACCTAACCCAATCGGGCGGTGGCGCATGTTGGAGGTACGGGCTTCTTCCACCGGGTAGTAATTCACGTCAATCACTTTGTTGAGGTTGCGCGTAATTACCTTGGTGATTTCGTATAATTTCTGATGATCGAAAACGCCTTCTTCCGTAATAAACTTAGGCAACGCAATAGAGGCCAGGTTACAAACGGCTACTTCATCCTTCGAAGTGTATTCGATGATTTCCGTACACAGGTTACTCGACTTAATGGTGCCGAGGTTTTTCTGATTGGATTTACGGTTAGCCGAATCCTTGTATAAAATGTACGGGGTTCCGGTTTCAATTTGTGATTCCAGAATTTCAAACCATAGATCCTGGGCCTTTACCTGTTTACGGTATTTGCCTTCTTTCTCGTACTTATCGTAGAGTCTTTCAAATTCCTCACCCCAAACATCACCCAGCCCGGGAGCTTCATTGGGGCAGAACAACGACCACATTTCGTTGTTCTCTACGCGCTGCATAAACAAATCGGGTATCCACATGGCATAGAAGAGATCGCGGGCGCGCATTTCTTCTTTACCATGGTTTTTCTTCAGGTCCAGAAAATCAAACACGTCTGCATGCCAGGGCTCAAGATAAATTGCAAAGCTTCCTTTACGTTTTCCGCCACCCTGATCAACGTAACGCGCAGTCATATCGAAATTGCGAAGCATGGGAACAATTCCATTAGAGGTTCCGCCTGTTCCTTTAATGTAGGATCCTTTTGCACGGATATTATGGATGCTTAATCCAATACCTCCGGCCGATTGTGAAATTTTAGCACACTGCTTTAACGTATCGTAGATGCCATCGATGCTGTCGTCTTGCATGGTGAGCAGAAAGCAGGAGGATAGTTGCGGCTTGGGTGTTCCGGCATTAAATAAAGTGGGAGTGGCATGTGTAAACCATTTTTCCGAAAGCAGGTTGTAGGTTTCAATGGCAGCCGGAATATCTTCGCCATGAATACCCACGGCTACGCGCATCAGCATGTGCTGCGGGCGCTCCACTACCTTGCCATCGATTTTCATCAGGTACGAACGTTCAAGGGTTTTAAACCCGAAGTAATCGTAGCTGAAGTCGCGGTCGTAAAGAATGGCTTCATCCAGTTCTGCGGCATGATCACGCACAATTTTCCAGGTCTCTTTCGAGATGAGGGGTGCGTTTTCCCCGGTTTTGGGATCCACGTACGTGTACAACCGTTTCATGGTATTGGAAAAAGACTTGCTCGTAACCTTGTGCAGGTTAGACGTAGCCAAACGAGCAGCCAACTTGGCGTAGTCAGGATGTTTGGTGGTTAACGTGGCGGCAATTTCTGCAGCCAGGTTGTCCAACTGAATCGTGCTAACGCCATCGAACAAACCATTAATCACCTTCATGGCAATCTCTACCGGGCTGATATATTTCATATCGAGTCCGTAACAGAGCTTTTCAATGCGGGCGGTGATTTTGTCAAACTTTACGGACTCTCTGCGTCCGTCTCTTTTTATGACAAGCATTTCAATAGGGTTGTTTAAAAAGTTTAAAAAATGGTGAAAAGTGTTTTGAAGATATTAAAAATCTTCGTTCAGTGAAAACTTCGGTGATGAATCTTTTTCAGAACTATTCAACACTCCGGCTTTCTGGTACTCGGCTACGCGTTTTTCGAAGAAATTTGTCTTTCCGCGCAACGAAATCATATCCATAAAGTCGAACGGGTTGGTGGCGCCATAAATTTTCTTGCCGATTAATTCATTTAATAAACGATCGGCCACAAACTCAATATACTGGCGCATGAGCTCGGCATTCATCCCGATCAGGTTAACGGGCAGGGCATCGGTTACAAACTCCTTCTCAATTTCAACCGCATCTTTAATAACATCAATAACGGTTTGCTCAGGAAGTTTGCCCACTACATGTTGGGTGTAGAGGTGACAGGCAAAATCGCAATGCAGGCCTTCATCGCGCGAGATCAGCTCGTTGGAGAAACTCAATCCGGGCATCAGTCCACGTTTCTTCAGCCAGAAGATGGAACAGAAAGAACCGGAAAAGAAGATGCCTTCCACCGCGGCAAAAGCGATAAGCCGCTCCTGAAAATTTCCTTGGGAAATCCAACGCAATGCCCAGTCGGCTTTTTTCTTCACGCAGTCCATGGTATCAATGGCGTGAAACAGCAGGTCCTTTTCTTTGGGATCTTTTACGTAGGTGTCTATTAATAAGGAGTAGGTCTCGGAGTGGATGTTTTCAATGGCAATCTGGAAGCCGTAGAAAAACTTGGCCTCGGTGTATTGTACTTCGGAAACAAAGTGCTCGGCTAGATTTTCGTTCACAATGCCATCGCTGGCGGCAAAGAATGCCAATACATGTTTGATGAAGTGCCGTTCGCCATCGTTGAGGTTTTCCCAGTCGGTTAAATCCTGGCTCAGGTCAATCTCTTCGGCCGTCCAAAAACTGGCTTCGGCCTGTTTATAAAATTTCCAAATGTCGTGGTGTTGAATAGGGAACAGGACAAATCGGTCTTTATTTTCCCTCAAAATCGGTTCTTCCGGTAAAGAATTACTCATCCTTTTGATGGTTTAGGGTTGTTAAATATGTAAACGACTCACTGAAGAAAGCCCTTTCTGGACAATTCAAGCAGGTTGTCAGGTTAAAAAGTCTTAAAAATTACTGTTGTGAGCCGGAAAGTAAGGCCAACCTGTTTCCGGCTTGAGCAAGTGTACAAATATTTGAAATGGACGGTACAAATCAAAAGGCACTTTTTGGTTAAAAATTGGTTTTTTATGCAGATTAAGCGGTTTCTTAAGCCTATAATTAATTGTGTTTTAAGTGGTTGATGGGATAACGGGATACTCTGCTTTCAGCCAAAAACCAGGTGAAAATTTTTTATATTTTTTTTGAAAGCCCAAAATTGAGGCATTTTCCCAAAACCAAGCTTCAAATTCTAAGGGGTAGGCTCAGAATTCTGGATTCTTTTTTTACCTTTGCAGTCCAATTTTTGAAAGCTATGTATGCAATTGTAAACATTGCCGGAACACAGTTCAAAGTGGCTAAAGACCAGTATATCTACGCCCCTAAATTAGAAGGAGAGGCCGGTTCAAGCGTTAGCTTCGACCAGGTGCTGCTTGTTGATAATAACGGGAAGGTAGAAATTGGCGCCCCTACTGTTGAAGGCGTGAAGGTATCGGGAAAGATACTGGAGCATGTAAAAGGCAACAAGGTTA
>CAZOYJ010000094.1:9834-12924 GCA_964583905.1 uncultured Roseivirgaceae bacterium | reverse complement strand
CACCCTGAGCACTCATATTCCACGAATCACCATCTCTTGTTTCAGTTCTATACCCCCGGATAAAGAAGTTGTCACCCTTTAATTCAAGCTTGTGAAAATTCTGAGTAAAGTCGCGTAAGGCGTATTTTTCAGTTCCCTGGTAGATGGAACTGCCACCGCCAAAACGGAAGTTGTACAATAGTTCAAGCTGGTCAGTTACTCTGTAATGCAGTGCAGCATCAAACTTCTTACTGGTTGCATCATTGTTGTCAAATATATCTTCTTACCTAAAACATGTTCTTATAAGGTTAAGCGTTCCAAAGGTTGGGCCTAATGGAACTAAGATTTGAGTTTCATCGCCATACAGGTTAAGTCCGTCAAAATGAGGTTTACCGCTAAGGTCAACTGTCGATTCAGGGTTTAACCGGTCGGTTCTGTAATCATTACTTTTCCAGTCGGTGGCCTGAAGCATGGAGAAGTTAACCTTAAAGGCAAATTTATTGTTAAAGGCTTTCGCATACCGTACTCCAAAATTGTACAAGGGGAAACTTTCACCTTGTGCATCGGAAGTTGTAATACCACCTTTGAACATGGCACTTAAACCCTGGAACTCAAATGGGCTCTTGCTTTTCATCATCAAAATGCCGTTGAAGGCGTTAGGACCATAAAGTGCTGAAGCAGCACCCGGTACCAATTCCATGCTTTCGGCATCCAACTCACTCATCGCTACAATGTTCCCGGTAGGGAAGTTTAACAAGGGAGCGGAAGTATCCATTCCATCAACCAATTGTACAAAACGAACGTTGGCGATGGTGGCAAATCCACGGGTGTTGATTTGTGTAAAGTTCAAACTTCCTGAGTTTACCTGCACGCCTTTAACATTGGCCAGGGCATCAAAGAAATCCGGTGCTGTGGTTTGTTGAATGGCAATCAGGTCAACCTTTTCAATGGTAACGGGTGACCTCAGGATGGGCTCATCCACCCGCGAAGCAGTAACCACAATCTCTGACCCAAGCAACGTTGACTCCTCAAGGGTGATATCCAATCCTGAGGTATTGGCATCCGTGATCTGAATCTCCTGACTTGAATAGCCAATAAAAGAAAAGGCCAGGGTAATGGGTGGTGATTGATTTACCGAAAGCCTGTATTCGCCCCGGGTATTGGTAATGGTGCCTACTACAGTACCTTTAACAATGATGTTTACCCCGGCTAATCCTTCACCGGTAGCTTTGTCCTTCACCGTTCCCGATACTGTAGTCTGCGCGAACGCAATCGTGGCGACCATCAGCAGCGCGAGTGTCAGCCCCATCGAACGTTTGTAAAACTTCTCCATACGGTTTTGTTTAAATGGTTGGTTACTAAGTTTAGTTTCTGAATAATTTTTTACAAGGCACCTGAGTACCTTTCTGAAAAGTACAAAATTTTATGAAATACCAATGAAATCGGTTGCGATTTCGTTAAAGTAATTATTGAAGAGTGGTACTATTTGACGGAATTCTGTTCGCGAAGGTGAGCTACCAGCCGGTCGCAGAGGGCGTGCATTTCGTTGGCCATAAATTCATCGCCTGTAGCGGAAAGCAGACTTTGCCCCAGGCCGCCAAGGCAATCGATGTAAAACCGCTTCATTTCGTCTACGGGCATGTCTTTCGTCCAGAGATCGATGCGGAGGGTATTTTGCTGGGCCTGATCCCACAAGGAAATACTGATGGATTTGGTTTCTGAGGGGGTGGCATCGGGTTTATCGGAAGCATCCCATAAAATTTTTTCCGGAATGTTGTTTTGATCAAGTTCTACGCTAAAGTTTATGGTTGTTTTACGCATGGTTAAATTGATAGAATGGGTACAAACAAATTAGAATCAGTCTATTCTCATTTCGGGGATATCTCCCGCTATAATTAATTTTCCTTCGGTTGCCTGCTTAATCTGATCTACAGTAACTCCGGGGGCTCTTTCCAGGAGTTTAAAACCCCCTTCGGGCAGTACATCCAATACGGCCATGTCGGTAACAATTTTTGATACACAGTTTAATCCGGTAATCGGCAGTGAACATTTTTTGAGAAGTTTGGATGCGCCATCTTTGCTGCAATGTTGCATGGCTACAATAATGGTACTGTCGGAAGCCACAAGATCCATCGCCCCGCCCATGCCTTTTACCATTTTGCCGGGCACCTTCCAATTGGCTATGTCGCCCGTTTCGGATACTTCCATCGCACCCAAAATGGTTAGGTGTACATGCCCGCCACGAATCATAGCAAAACTTTCGGCTGAACTGAACAAGGAAGAACCCGGTATCATGGTAATGGTTTGTTTGCCTGCATTAATTAAATCCGGATCGATTTTATCCTCGGTTGGAAAGGGACCAATGCCGAGTAAACCGTTTTCCGATTGCAGCACTACATTTACGTTAGCCGGAATGTAGTTGGCTACCAGGGTTGGAATACCAATGCCGAGGTTAATGTACATCCCATCCTTCACTTCCTGGGCGATTCGTTTGGCGATACCGGTTTTGTCGATCATGCGAAATTATTTTTTTGCACTAATCGTGCGTTGCTCAATTCGTTTCTCGTAGTTTTTTCCCTGGAAAATCCGTTGCACGTAAATTCCGGGAGTGTGAATGTGGTTAGGGTCAAGCTCGCCAACGGGTACCAGTTCCTCCACTTCGGCAATGGTTATTTTTCCGGCTGCGGCCATCATGGGGTTGAAGTTTCGCGAAGTTCCGCGGTAAATCAGGTTGCCCATGGCATCACCCTTCCAGGCTTTCACCAAGGCAAAATCAGCCCGAAGCCAATGTTCCATTAAATACATCTTTCCATGGAATTCCCGAACTTCTTTTCCTTCGGCAACTTCGGTACCATACCCGGCCGGGGTAAAGAATGCTGGAATACCCGCACCGCCTGCGCGGATCCGTTCGGCCAGGGTTCCCTGTGGAATCAGGTCAACTTCCAGTTCGCCCGATAGCAATTGCCGTTCAAACTCGGCATTCTCGCCTACATACGATGAAATCATCTTCTTAACCTGGCGCGTTTTCAGCAGAATGCCAATGCCGAAATCGTCAATACCGGCATTGTTTGAAATGCAGGTAAGGTTTTTCGTCCCTTTTTTCACCAGGGC